>JAICLJ010000240.1 GCA_025927575.1 Bryobacteraceae bacterium
AGTCGCCTGTCCAATTCCGCCCGAAATCGAAACGTCGTAGTCGCGCCGCGGATGGCCCCGTAAATCCACTTCCACCTGCCCCGCTCCGATATTCACATTCACGCTGCGCAGCTGCAAATCGCCCAGATTCAATCGCGCCTGCCCCGCGCCACAATTTACCGCAGCATCGACTAGCACGCCGTTGTTCACCTGTAAATTCCATACGTTGTGAGCGCGGCCCACCACGCCATGATGTTCCGGCTGCTTGATTGTGACTGCCTTCGATAGCCCCACCGTGGACGTGCGGATTTCAGGCTTCCAATCCGGCACGTTATACTCAATCGAGCCGTCGACCAGGTTCGTGGCGCCGCCGTTTAGCGTCAACTCTCCGGCGCCCATGTCCAGCTCGATATTGGTCCGTTCGGTATTGCCCAGGTCGATAGATACCGGCTGCGTCCGAACCGGTCCTTCCCGCTCAGTTGAAATATTGCAGGCTATCGTCGCCAGGAGGGCACCGCACAGAACAATCAGTGCCCAAGCCGGTTTACACGCAGGTTTCATTTTGATCCTGTCACCAGAATACGCAGATTCGCTCTGCAAGGTTCACGATGCCATGATGAGCATTAGAACATGAACATCCATGTGATTGATTCGCACACGGGCGGCGAACCGACGCGCGTGGTTGTTTCGGGCGGCCCCGATCTTGGCCTCGGTCCGCTCCTCGAACGCCGCGAGCGGTTTCGCGCCCGCTTCGATGCCTACCGCTCTGCAACCGTCAATGAACCGCGCGGTTCGGACGCGATAGTTGGGGCGCTGCTCTGCGAAAGCCACGCGCCCGGCTGCTCCGCCGGCGTTATCTTTTTCAACAACACAGGCTACCTCGGCATGTGCGGTCACGGAGCTATCGGAGTGGTTGCGACGCTCGCGCATTTGGGGCGAATTCAGCCTGGTTTGCACAGGATCGAAACGCCGGTTGGCATCGTGAGCGCAGAATTGCATGAAACCGGCGAGGTCACCATCGGCAACGTGGAAAGCTATCGTTTGCTGAGGAACGTCACCGTACATGTGGACGGCTTTGGGCCTGTGTGCGGCGATGTCGCCTGGGGTGGAAACTGGTTTTTCCTTGTGCCGCAAGCTCCCATCGTGATTGATTTGACACATCTCGCGCCACTGACGGAATTCACAGGGCGCGTCCGCCAGGCGTTGTCGCGGAACAAAATCACGGGTGCAAACGGTGCCGAAATCGACCACATTGAAGTTTTCGGCGCGGCAAGCCGGCCTGACCTGAACAGCCGTAACTTCGTTCTTTGCCCGGGCGGAGCGTATGATCGCTCGCCGTGTGGAACGGGAACCAGCGCAAAACTCGCTTGTCTCTACGCGGATGGGAAGCTGCAAGAAGGCGAGGTTTGGCGGCAGGAAAGCGTCGTCGGGAGTATTTTCGAAGGCTGGGTTCGTGTGTGTGACGGCCGTATCTTCCCGTTCATCAAAGGGAGAGCCCACGTCAACTCCGAGGCGAATCTGTTGCTTGCAGAAGCCGACCCGTTTTGCTGGGGAATCCGATCATGAGCGAGCCCGTGTATGACGTCGTCATTGCGGGCGCCGGCATTGTGGGCGCGGCCTGCGCGTATGCGTGCTCGCGAGAAGGTTTGAAAGTTGCCGTTCTCGAACGGGACTTCATTGGCGGAGGCGCCACCGCGGCCGGCATGGGACATGTCGTCGTGATGGACGATTCCGAAGCTCAGTTCGCACTCACGCGTTACTCTCAGCGGCTTTGGCAGGAACTTGCGAGCGAATTACCGGCCGATTGCGAGTATGTGCGGACCGGAACTCTGTGGGTGGCGGCCGATGAAGAGGAATTGATTGAGGTTCGCCGCAAGCACCAGTTCTACTCTCAACGGAAAGTTCCTTCTGAAATCCTGGATTCGCGGTCGCTTGATGCCGCCGAACCACAACTGCGCACCGGCTTGGCGGGCGCGCTTTTTGTCAAGGAAGATGCCGTCGTATACCCTCCTTGCGTAGCCCGCTATTTGTTGGAACGCTCGCGGGATCTGGGCGCCCGTGTCCTGCTGGGGAAAGAAGTGATCCGGCTGGACGATGAGGGCGCCGCGTTCGAGGACGGAACCGTGATGAAGGGCGCCGTCATGGTGAACGCGGCGGGCGCACGCGCCGCTTCGCTGCATCCCGATTTGCCGATCGTCCCCCGCAAAGGGCACCTGCTGATCACGGAGCGCTATCCAGCCTTCGTCCATCATCAATTGATCGAGCTTGGCTATCTAAAAAGCGCCCACAAGAGCACCGCGGATTCGGTTGCTTTCAACGTTCAGCCTCGCAAGACGGGGCAATTGCTGATCGGATCGTCCCGGCAATACGGAATGGACTCTCCCGAAGTCGACCGCTCCATTCTGAGCCGGATGCTGGCGCGCGCCGGCCAATATATTCCGTCGCTTCCGGGGCTTTCGGCTCTGCGCGTGTGGACTGGCTTACGAGCCGCTACTCCCGATAACCTGCCGCTGATTGGCCGCTGTCCCGGTTATCGTCACGTCTTCGCGGCGGCCGGACATGAAGGACTGGGCATCACAACCTCTTTGGCGACGGCGAGGCTGCTGATCGATCAACTGATGAGCCGCGCGCCCGCGATTTCTTCTGAGCCTTATTCCGTTCAACGCAACATCGCAGTCCATGGCTGAGCTTGTGTGGATCTCTATCGATGAATCGCCCGTCGAGGTGGAACCTGGCACGACCGTTGCGGCGGCCATTCTGCAATCGGATACCGCCGGTTTCAGGCGCTCCGTCACCGGTGAGTGGCGCGGGCCTGTTTGCGGAATGGGCATTTGCTTTGAATGCCGTGTGACCATCAACGGGCAGCCGCATCGGAGGAGCTGTCAGGCTTACTGCGAGTCCGGCATGGTGGTGCGGACTAAGTGACCGGACCCGAATACGAAGTAGTTATCGTCGGCGCCGGGCCGGCCGGAATCTCCGCCGCCTGCGTAGTCGCCGAGACCGGCCGGGACGCTCTGCTGATTGACGACAACCCCAGTCCAGGCGGCCAGATTTGGCGGGAACAAGAGCGGCACGGATCGAACTGGGAGGCTGCGCACTGGCTGCGGAGGCTGCAGCTCTACCGGGTCGAAGTATTGAGGGGCGCCACGGTGATCGATGGGGATCCCGACAAACACGCGATCGTCTGCGAGACGGCAAATTCCGTATCGACTATCCGGTACAAAAAACTGATCCTCGCAACCGGCTCACGTGAGTTGTTCCTGCCCTTCCCAGGCTGGACTCTGCCGAACGTCATGGGAGCCGGCGGTCTCCAGGCGCTTGTGAAGGCCGGGATGCCAATATCCGGCAAGCGCGTCGTGATCGCCGGCAGCGGTCCACTCTTGCTGGCCGTGGGAGCGTACCTCAAAAAGCAGGGCGCGCATGTGCTCGCGATCGCCGAGCAAGCCTCCTGGGCGCGGTTGGCGCGGTTTGGCTTGGGCCTCCCGACGCAACCATATAAGCTGGCCGAAGCCGTACAGCTCAAGCGGGCTTTGTTTCGCGTGCCGTACCACGCTGGCGCATGGGTTGAGGCAGCCCTGGGCGAGACGGTGCTGGAGCGTGTGCGGCTGAGCTTGTCACACCGTCGTTGGGAGGCGCCGTGCGATTATCTCGCGGTTGGCTTTGGACTCGTGCCCAATATCGAATTAGCCGCGACACTCGGCTGCAAGTTGAGCGCCGGCTGTGTTCAGGTCGATCCCATGCAGCAGACATCAGCGTCCGACATTCTCTCTGCAGGAGGGACCACGGGCATCGGCGGTGTGGAACTGTCTCTGATGGAAGGCCGCATTGCCGGATATTCCGCAATAGGCGATCGTCTCAACGCACAGTGGCTGTTCAGCGACCGCGAACGCATGAGGCGCTTCGCGCGGCGCATGCAAAAAGCCTTTGCACTGCGCGAAGAATTACGCCATCTCCCATTGGAAGGCACGCTGGTGTGCCGCTGCGAAGATGTCTCTTACCAGCGCATCGCGCCCATGCCCGGCTGGCGGGCGGCGAAACTGCACACGCGCTGCGGAATGGGACCATGCCAGGGCCGCGTGTGCGGACCGGCCGCCGAGTTTCTGTTTGGCTGGCATTGCCAATCCACGCGCGCGCCCGTGTTTCCGGCACGAATCGACAGCCTGATCGGGCATAAGGAAGAGTGAGGTGGAAGGTTCCGTGGTGCATGGCTTCACCGCAATGTCAGTTAGTATCGTGGGGCAGATGCTTCCGTAAGCAGACCACCAGCCGAACTTTAAGGTGTACTGGCACGGGATTCCGTCGATTGCACCCAGGTGCTAAAATGACGTGCCATGGGTTCAGGTGAAGAGATTCCCTGTAGCTGTAATGGTACAAACGAGAACTGCTGGCGATGTAACGGAAGCGGCTATATTCCGGTCCCGGAACGACGGTCAGCGACACCCACTGGGCTGGGAAAAATTCTGTGCCCCTATTGTCAAGTGCGTTTCAAGGCTTCCGCTATTGACAGCCATCAACTTCAATGCTGGCGACGGCCCTCACGTCAGATATTAGCTTCGACGGCCACCAAATCGCTGCCGGCAAAGAAACGCAAGCCTCGGCAGCTTCTAAAATCCAAATCATTTGACACGAGGTCGAAAATTACCGCGAAGGCAAACGAGCCGACTCCCTGGGTTTGCCCTCTGTGCTACTGGCAAATTAGTGGTACGAAAACACGTGAGGCCGCAGTGGAGCTTCTTCTTGCTCATGCACAACTTAGGCATCCACACGATTTACCTCAGTTCTCTGCGATCTTCCTTAATAACCAGCACACCCGGTGTGAAACACCGCCCGCCACCGAACCTTCTATTCGTAATCTAATAGCCTGTCCCGAATGTAAAGTTCCAGTCCGGCAAGATCGGCTTCAGAAACACCGGAAACGCGTCCACCATGTCAGGACCTCCGAGCGACATAAACTCGATTACACCAAGCGTTGCGCTCCAACCATTTCGGATTCGATCGTGCCCTTCGCGGAAGACCCGCTTCGAGCCATAGAACGCGGGCTGGACGGATCTCGTGACCATTGGAGAATCCGCGAGCACGGTCGATTTGGCTCACATCCGGTTCACGATGACTACGGAGAAGAATCCGAGATTTGATCGTTCGAGCGTTGCTCAACTGCGGAATGGGGCCATGCCAAGGCCGGGCCTGCGGGCCAGCCGCCGCCGAGTTTCTGTTTGTGCCAGTCCGTAGGGGCTTCCCGGGTTTCCGGCGAGAACCGACAGCCTGATCGGACGCCGGGAAGCGTGAGCCGAGTGAGGCGGGAGGTTCCGATAGCGCATGACTCCCACACAATGTCAGTTCGTGTTGTGAGGCAGACGCTTCCGTAAGGCACGACTCGTGATCGCATCTCGTGGATGTTGTTCGAATCTCGAAAAGCCGGGCGGTGCGCCCGGCGCAGGCTGAGGGCATGCCTACTAAAAGCATTCTGATAGGGGGAAAGCAAGTACCAGAGCGCGTTTAGCGCGCTTTGTTGGCTTGGCGGGTGATATCCATTGGAAAATTTCGGTCGAGACTCTCGGGGCCGTTGCTGACTGGTGGCCCTAACTTCCAAGAAAGTTAGGGATGACCATCGACAAGTTGACGAAAGCGCGGCACGTGAATGTCCTTCTCGTGTTTGCGGGTCTGCGCGATGTCGTATGATGCTTGCATCCGCATAAGGGTGTCCATCCGAACGCCAAAAGCTTTTTCAATGCGGAGCGCCATATCCCCCGATAGGTCGGCCTTACCGTTTAGCAGGCTGGACAGAGCAGGTCGGGACACTCGAAGCACCGCCGCTGCCCCAGTTACGGACAGACCGGAAGGGACAATAATCTCCGTCCGAATGAAATTCCCGGGATGGGGCGGGCTCTTCATAGCCATGGTATTCTTCCCTCTGCCTTAGTGGTACTCTTCCAAATTCATATCGCAGTTTTCTCCCTCGGCGGCATCGATGCGGAACGCCAACCGCCGGTTGCGAGTGACGCTCAAACTCCATGTATCCTTGCGATCGCCGGTCGGTGTATGCGCCTTCCATACTGAGAGCGCCCGCAACTCTGCCGGGTCTTCCATTTCGTCAAGGTATGCGAGCATCTTTCGCAATTGGTCCACCGTGTCAGGAGGAACGGCCTTCGTACTGTCGCCCTCATAAAACCGCTTAAGGCCCTTGTGGACGAAGTTCCGTATTTTCACGGTTCTGTCGTCTGTAGCTTAACACTTGTCGGCTGAAGTTGCCGCGGAACGGGCGCTTAACGAACGGTCGCGCTCACCCTCCCGCGCTCGGCTACCAGCCTGATCTGACTACAAGGACTAAGGTCTACTCTGCCGGTAGTTTTCCCGACACGTAAATTCGTTGCGACTGCTTCTGTCCGCCGAAATTGAAGTTTCGCAGCACGCGGAACGCGACCGGCTGGCCGGGCTTCAACGTTTGCTGGATCTTCAACACGTCTTCCGGCGAGGTCACGCTCTGA
>JAICLJ010000165.1 GCA_025927575.1 Bryobacteraceae bacterium
ATCTGCTGGGCTTGCATCTGTTCCCTGCCTCAGTCGCCAGCAAGGAACTCGCGTACTACAAATCGAAGGTGAATCGCTATGGTCTCCCACTCGACAATCGGGCGGACTACACCAAGTTGGACTGGCTGGCATGGACAGCTTCGCTTGCGCCGGATCGGGCGCGCTTCGAATCGCTGTTCGAACCGGAATATCGCTTCGCGAACGAATCGCCGAGCCGCGTGCCCCTGACTGACTGGTACGACACGAAAACCGGGAAGCAAGTGGGCTTTCAGGCGCGTTCTGTTGTAGGCGGCATTTTCATCGAAATGCTGAACCACAACGCAATTTGGAAGAAGTACGCTGAAGCGGCGCGCGCCGGACATTCGGAGAGTCGGCGCTGAATCAAAGCGGTCGAAAAGCAGCGGCGTATTAAACTGCCAGCATGCGACATTATTTCGCCGGTTTGGTTCTAGCTTGCGCGCTAGCGCTTCCGGCGCTCCCTCAGACAAGCAGCCCTTTCGTCGGGCGCTGGGATTTCGACGTAACGACGCCCGCCGGTGAACACGCAAACTGGCTCGGCATAACGGAAAAAGGCGGCAAGCTGGATATCTGGTTTCAGCCAACGGGCGGCCACGTTTTCCAACTCAAGGATTTTCATGTCGACGGCTCACACCTGAGCTTCACGGCATCAGAGGCGTCGGGGAACCGGCCGGCGACAACGTGGGATTTGGAAGCAACCGGCGACAAACTGACCGGCGTCCAAAAGCACGGCGATCACTCCACACCACTGACCGGCGTGCGGGCTCCGGAACTGAATCGCAGCGCGCCCAAAGCATGGACGAAACCGAAGGCGATCTTCAACGGGAAGAATCTGGATGGATGGGAGCCCATCGGTAACGTTGCGAATAATCACTGGGTGGTGAAGGACGGATTGCTGATCAACGAGGCTCACGGTGCAAATTTGAAATCGGTCCGCAAATTCGACGACTTCAAGGTGCATTTCGAGGTGAACTGCCCGGACGACGCGAACAGCGGCTTCTACCTACGTGGGCGCTATGAACTCCAGCTCGAGTATGTGAAGGAGGGCAGCGAGCCCATGGAGCGTTCAATGGGATCTATCTATGGACGGATCGCTCCACACCAGGAGCTGCCACGTACGCCGGGCAAATGGGAAACGTTTGATGTCACGCTCGTCGGACGGACAGTAACCGTGGTGCGAAATGGTGTGAAGACGATTGATGCTAAGGAGATCGCAGGCATCACCGGCGGGGCATTGGATGCCGACGAAGGCGAGCCCGGTTCGTTCTACATTCAAGGCGACCATACCGGCGGCTTGAAGTTCCGCAATATCACGGTTTCCGTGCCGAAGAAGTAAAGCGCGCAGTTTCTCGCTTAGCGACCGGGCCTCAACAACTGATGAACCCGGGCGCTCGTGCGGCGGCTCGGTTTCCAGGTTGCCTTGAAACAGAGCCGCCTGGCGTGAAAGGCGGCTCAAACGGCGGCGGAGCCCACGCTAGGCCTACTGGGCAGCTTTAAGTCTTTGCGAAACCTGGGCCTTAATCGCCTTTACGCGCTCGCGGACGGCGGCCGCCCGTTCCCGGCCGCGAGGCGTAGCGTCCACCAATTTTTCCAGGTTAGCGGCAAACTGCGGCCCAAACTCGGCGCGCAGTTCGGCGAGCATGGGCTCGAGCTTCGCAAAAACGGACAGGTGCTCGCCATTGGTATCGGTGAATAACTCAATGCTAATGGCTCCGTGATTGACAAGTGCTGCGGCCATATCTCAATAGCTCATCACCATCCGCAGATGGCCGCTGTGCTCGCTAAACATGGCCTTCTTGACCTCTGCCATCGATTCCGGATTGAATTCGAGAAAATACCAATCGCGCGCCTGGCGCATGGTCGCTTCGCGACGCAGGTCATAGAGTTTCAAAATGAGATCGGCTTCTTCGTATTTGGACATAAATCACTCACTCCTCGGGGTCGTCGGGGTTTGCGGGAACGATGCGCCCGCCGTTATAGCGTAGCAACACGGCAAGCGGGGGGATCGCGCGCGTCGTCAGGAAATGCGGCGGACCTCGCCTCGTTATACTCGTTCACTTAACGTGCAAATACCTCAGCAGCGTCAACAACCCCATCTCGAGCGGGGCCTTGGCATGTGGGGCGCCACCTCCGCCAACATGCTCAACATGGTCGGCGTCGGGCCGTTCATCACAATTCCGCTTGCGCTGGCAGCAATGGGTGGCGGACAAGCGATGCTCGGCTGGATCGTCGGCGCGTTCATCGCCCTATGCGACGGCATGGTCTGGGCGGAATTGGGCGCCGCGATGCCCTCTTCCGGCGGCCCGTACCACTATCTGCTCGAAGCGTTCGGTCCGCGCAGCCTGGGACGCCTGATGAGCTTTCTCTTCTTGTGGCAAGCCGTCATCATCGGTCCCATCACCATTGCGTCGGGCGCGGTCGGATTTGCCGATTATGCGAAATACCTGGTTCCCGGCCTGGATAGCTGGGAGAAGATTGCGCTTGCCGTCGGCGTGTGCCTGTTCAACACGGTTCTTCTCTATCGCAACATTAAGTCGATCAACATCCTATCCATCACGATGTGGGTCGTCGTGATGGGAACCATTGCATGGATACTGTTCGGCGGCATGACCCATTTCAACGCTTCCGCCGCGTTCCACTTTTCGCCCGGCGCCTTTCATCCTTCGCAGCAATTTTTTCTGGGGCTTGGCGGAGCGACGCTGATTGCCATGTACGATTTCAGCGGCTATTACAACGTATGCCTGGTCGGCGAAGAAGTTCGCCAACCTGCGCGCACGATCCCACGGTCCATCCTGATATCCATCGTGGTGCTCGCTTTCCTTTACATCATGATGAACATCTCGATTATCGGCGTCATTCCGGCGGAACAAGCCATGCAATCGAGGGCAATCGTTGCCGAATTTGTCGCGAAAATCTATGGACCCCTAAGCGGAAAGATCGTGGCGCTCCTGATTTTGTGGGCCGCATTCGGCTCCGTTTTCGCCATTCTGCTGGGATATTCGCGCATACCGTACAGTGCGGCTGTCGACGGCCATTTCTTCTCGGTGTTTGCGCGCGTTCATCCCACCAAGCATTTTCCGTCATTTTCCGTGGTGACGATGGGCATCGGATCGGCGGCGGCATGCCTGCTTAGCCTGTCGGACCTTATCAACTACATGCTGGTATTTCAGATTCTGCTGCAATTCATCGCGCAATGCGTTGCGATTTTCCTGCTTCGCAAGTGGCGGCACGACATCAAGCGCCCTTTCTCCATGCCGTTGTATCCGCTGCCGGTTCTAATTGCTTTGTTGGGTTGGATTTATATCCTGATATCGAGCGGGTGGAAGTTCGTAGCGACCGGATTCGCGCTCATGATCGTCGGCACAATCGCATACCTATGGCGGGCACGGATTAGCAGGGATTGGCCGTTTGAAAAGGCGTAGCCTGATAGGCAAAGCCACATCGAGATGATGTGGCGCGGGCCATTGGCCTGCGCCGGGCGCCCCGCCCGGCTCCTCGACAATTCTGCAAGATCCGAAGAGCGCGGCTGGGAGCCGCGCGCAGACGGAGCGTCTGCCCCACGTAGGCACTATCTCCGTTGCCAGCCGGCGTTTACTACTTCACCATCGGAATTCACCGTCAAGGTAACGGTGGCCGAGCCTTCTATTGGGGGCAAGCCGTCGAGCGGAGGGCAGCGCCAGACGTATAGGCTTCTGCCGGTTGATCCGTTAAATTGTTCCCGAGGAGGCCCGAACCGCTGGACGACCTCTGAGATCGGTTGGCCGTAAAGTTTGTCGACGGCTATCGAGAAGGACTTCGCTTCCCGCTCGCGCCGGCGAGCAGCGATTTTGTCGGAAAGCAACAACCAAGCGCAAAATCCTCCCAGGAAGAGCAGGAAGACGCAGCCCTCGACAAAGAACATGGCTATGCTGATTCAGTCTTTCAGCAACTAGCCGAGACACACCCGGTTCTAGGACGCGCCTCGGCCGCGTCTCTATTCAGCGTTCGTCAACCGAATGGGAGCCTGCAGTCTGAACGTAAGAATGGTTTCTGCCGGCACTTTCACCGACCCGCGAGTAAAGATCTGTGCCCCGGCGCCTGCGGCCGCTCCGGATGCCGCGCCGATGGCTGCGCCCTTTCCATGTCCGGCAATCGCCCCAATGACCGCGCCCAGCGCGGTGCCGCCGCCGACATATTCGGCCGTTCGCTTATTGCCGCCAACACCGGCCTTACCTTTTTGATAGACCGAATCGGTTTCCACATCGTAACCCCTGCCGCCGATGGAAACGGATTGAAGATCCAGGCCTAATTCATTAGCGTGAATCTTTCCCGCGCCTGCCGATTTGATCACCAGGGTAGCCGGCGACCCCTTGCGTATCGCGACCCTCCCCGACTCGTCTACCACGTCGCTCGCGATCTCGGCGGAATAGGTCTCACCGGCCTTGGCCTTTTTCGAATCGATCGCATCGTTGGTCATAACGGAAAGCTGAGTTCCTGAAGGTATGACGATCTCGGTTCGGACTGGAGCGGGAGGCGCGGCCGGGGCCTTGGCAGTAGCCGCCGTAGCGTCTGGCGATCCAGGGACGGGACGGCTTGACATCTTTGAAGCCGCTCCCTCTGCAGCCCGCGACGGGGCTGAAGTCTTGGCTTCAGCGCCGGAAGATCCGAAGCGAATGCTCTGAATGTCCTTGGCGTCGAACGTACGGCTGGCTCCATTTTCGCCTCTAAACGTCATCTGGTCGCCGTCTTTAGAAACCAGAACGCCGTTGTAATGGCTTCCGTCCGTTAACGTGACAACCGCCGGCAGATCGCTCGGGGATGCCTGGGCGGCAGACGTTTCACCGGCGGCGTTTGCCGGTTCCGCTGCCTGATTCGACGGCTGCTTGCTGCAGCCACCTAATAGCAGAATCGAAAAAACGAGAAAGAGCGAAGCAGTGGTAAGTTTCATGTTTCCCCCAGGGAGCATTCAGCTTTGGACTTCTGCAGTATGACGCTCCCCGCACTCAATTTAGCTCATTATGGACCACGGAGATAGCCAAATCGCCCGGAACACTAGTCGTTCGAGATGGATTCCCTCAGTTTTCCGGAGCACCACCGTGTTCTTGTGTTCCAGCCTCAACCGTGGACGGAGGCGGCTTACCAGCGGGTGCGCAAAGCGCTGGGGATGTAGAGAGCCGGGGGCAGGAGACAGAAGACGGGAGAAGAAGACAGGAGACAGAAGATAGTTATAGGCTGAGCTCCGCCTTCACTTCCGCGAATTTAGCGAGGGCAAATTCCAGATCCTCACGGCTATGCGCAGCGGAGATCTGCACCCGAATGCGCGCTTTGCCCTGCGGCACCACCGGGTAAGAAAACCCAATTACGTAAATCCCTTTCGCCAGCAGCGCATCGGCCATGCGTGTTGCCAGCCCCGCATCGCCGATCATTACCGGCACGATCGGGTGCTCACCTGGCGAAATGTTAAACCCAAGGGCGGACATGCGCTCGCGGAAATAGCGTGTGTTTTCGTGAAGCCGCGACCGGAGAGCCGAGGATTCTGCGAGCAGATCCAAGACAGCGAGCGATGCCGACACAATAGAAGGCGCGACTGTGTTTGAAAAGAGATAAGGCCGCGAACGCTGCCGCAGAAGCTCCACAATCTCTTTGCGCCCGCTGGTGTAACCGCCGCTCGCTCCACCCAGTGCCTTGCCGAGCGTACCGGTGATGATGTCGATGCGGCCTTCTACTCCGCAGTACTCGGGAGTGCCTCTGCCGTGCTTACCCATAAATCCGACCGCGTGGGAGTCGTCCACCATTGTCAGCGCGTTGTACCGGTCGGCCAAATCGCAGATTTCCGGCAGTTTCGCGATGTAGCCGTCCATCGAAAATACGCCGTCGGTTGCGATCAGCACATGGCGCGCGCCACCGTCGCGAGCCTCTTTCAACCGCGCTTCGAGGTCTGCCATATCGGAGTTCCTGTAGCGGAACCGGCGCGCTTTCGACAGCCGGACGCCATCGATGATGCTCGCGTGGTTCAGCTCGTCCGACACGACGGCGTCATCGGCTTCGAGCAGCGTTTCGAACAACCCGCCGTTGGCATCGAAGCACGAGCTGTAGAGAATCGTGTCCTCGGTTTGGAGGAACCGGCTGATCTTTTCTTCAAGCTGCTTGTGGATCGCCTGTGTTCCGCAGATAAATCGAACCGAAGCCAGGCCATAGCCCCAGCGGTCGAGCGAATCTTTTGCCGCCGCGACAATCGCCGGATGGTCCGCCAATCCCAGATAGTTGTTGGCGCACATATTCAGCACGCTCGCGCCGCCTGCGACGGAAACGCGCGCTTTCTGAGGCGATTCGAGCACGCGCTCGGTTTTGTAAAGACCTGCCTTCCGAATGTCGGCTAGCTTTGCTGTTAAGAACTCGCGCATGTCGCCGTACACGGTGTCCTCCCCCTCCAATTCAACACCCGGCCAGATTCAACAACTCGGCGAACCGGTTTAGGATTCGCGCCAATCGAGGATGACTTTGCCGCAATTGCCGGAATGCATTGCGGCAAATCCCTTCTCGTACTCCCGCCACGAATACCGGTGTGTAATCACGGGGTGAATATCCAGGCCCGATTCGAGCATCACGGTCATTTTGTACCAGGTTTCGTACATCTCACGGCCGTAGATTCCCTTGATCGTCAACATGTTAAAGATCACCTGCTTCCAGTCGATCGCGATTTCACCATTGGGAATGCCCAGCATGGCAATCTTGGCCCCATGGCTCATGTTGGCCAGCATGTCACGGAAAGCCACCGGATTGCCGGACATCTCAAGGCCGACATCGAACCCCTCGTGCATCCCGAGTTCTTTCTGCACGTTGGTTAGCGATTTGTTTCTGGGATCGACGGCCAGAGTTGCCCCCATTTTCCGCGCAAGTTCGAGGCGATATTCGTTCAAATCCGTGACAACGACATGCCGGGCGCCCGCATGACGCGCGACGGCCGCCGCCATCAGGCCGATGGGCCCCGCTCCGGTAACAAGCACGTCTTCTCCGAGTACCGGAAACGAGAGCGCCGTATGGACGGCATTGCCAAACGGATCGAAAATCGCTGCGATCTCCAGCGGCACCCCCGGGCCGTGGCGCCAGATGTTGGTCATGGGAAGCACGACGAATTCGGCGAACGCGCCCGGCCGGTTCACACCCACGCCCTTCGTATGAGCGCAGAGATGACGCCGTCCGGCAAGGCAATTGCGACAGCGCCCGCAGACCACATGCCCTTCGCCGCTCACGATTTCGCCGGTATGGAAATCGATAACGTTCGAGCCTACCTCGACGATTTCACCCACAAATTCGTGCCCGATCACCAGCGGCACGGGGATGGTGGCGCGGGCCCAGTCGTCCCATTCGTAAATGTGGAGATCGGTTCCGCAGATACCGGTGAGCAGGACCCGAATCAGGACATCATTGATTCCGATCTGCGGTTTGGGCGCTTCTTCGAGCCAGAGACCGCCCTCCGGCCTGCTTTTAACGAGAGCTTTCATGCTGTAAGTGGCGCTATTTCAGGCAAGGCCGCCCACACAAGCGCACTCTCATGGTAGAACGAGCGTGGTTGCTTCACACTCAGTCGCCTGTGAACGCGTTCCTTGCGGTCGTCTTAACGGTTTCCACAACTTGATCTCTTCTGTATCCTGAAGGTTACATGCGCAATCGCGGGCCGCAACTTTCAATCCGACTCGCCTGGCTGCTGACTCCCCTTCTTCTTGCTTGCACAGCGCTTGCTTCTATCAACATCGACTCGCTGAAGCCGGAAGGGTATCTGAGCGACTACGCTCACGTGGTGGATCCGGCGACGAAGCAGAAAATCGAGCAATATTGTCTCGCCGTTGACAAGACGCTCGGCGTGCAGATTGCGCTGGTGACTATCGATTCGCTCGACGGCCGGCCAATTGAAGATTTCTCGATTCGTCTGGCGCGTCACTTCCAACCTGGTCAGAAAGAGAAGAACACAGGTGTTTTGGTCCTGCTCGTGATCAAAGATCATCAATCGCGCATCGAAGTGGGATATGGGGTGGAGCCGGACCTCACCGATGGCATGTCCGGCAGTATTTTACGGTCTCTGCGTCCGCAACTACGGGCCAGCCAGTACGGGCGAGCGCTATTGACTGCGGCGCAGGATATCGCGACGCACATCGCGCAATCAAGAGGAGTAGCTCCGCCCCCGGACGCGTTGCCGCGCCGCGAACCGGCGGAGGGCCATTCGGGCGGCATCCCCATTCCGCTGATTATTCTCGGTATCTTTGTACTTTTCTGGCTCCTCGGCCGAGGCGGACGAGGAGGCCACGGAAGGGGTGGGGGTATTTTGACGGGTCTCCTGCTGGGCAGCATGATGGGCCGAGGTTCAAGCGGCTGGGGTGGTGGAGGCTTCGGAGGATCCAATTCGGGCGGCGGTGGCGGCGGCGGCTTTGGCGGTTTCGGCGGTGGTGGTTTCGGTGGCGGCGGCGCATCAAGCAACTGGTAGCGGCAACGAGCACGGAGATTTTGCATGGAACAGCAACTTAGCAATCTGGTCGAGCGTTTAAAGAAAACTTTCGGCGACCGGCTGCTCTCAGCCGTGCTCTACGGCTCCGGCGCCGTTGGAGACTGGAACGAGAAGGCCTCTGATCTGAACGTCCTCTGTGTGCTCGAAAGAATCACAACTCGCGAACTGGGCGAATCCGAGCCGGTGTTCCACTGGTGGGGTGAACAGGGGAATCCGCCGCCTCTATTGATGAGCGGCGATGAAGTACGGAGTTCCGCCGATTGCTTTCCCATGGAATTCCATGATATGAAGGCGCACAGGCGCGTTTTGTATGGAGCCGATGTCATTGCCGAACTCGAAATAGACCGGTCGTTCTATCGGGCCGAAGTAGAACACGAACTCCGTTCAAAATTATTACGGCTGCGCCAAAAGGCCGCGGAAGTGCTATCGAAAGAGAAGGCGCTGTTACAGCTGCTCACCGACTCTCTCTCCACATTCTGCGTGCTGGGGCGGCATGCACTCACGCTGAAAGGCCGGGAAACGCGTTTCCGCAAGCAGGAAGTGATTGCCGATCTTGAGAAAGTGCTTGGCATCCCATTCAATGGATTTTCTACCATTTTGCACGTCCGCGCCGACGGCAAGGCACCGGAAGAAACAAGCGCTGTCCTATTATTTGAAAAGTACCTGAAAGAAATAGATGCCCTGATCCGTTTTGTAGATCAGATCGACCGGTAAGCAAAGCGCAATAGCGCGATCGTTCGTAACAGGGAGATAAGTCGATATGAAGGGTGCACTCATTATTCTGGGCGTAATCGTCCTGGCCGCCATCGTGATAGGGGGCTATCTATTTGGCGTAAAGAACGACCTGGTGCGCGAGCGAAACGAGATCCAAGGCAAGTGGGCGCAGGTAGATAACGATTTGAAGCGCCGCGCCGATCTGATTCCGAATCTTGTCGAAACGGTGAAAGGCTTCGCGAAACAGGAGCAAGCCGTATTTGGAGAGATTGCCGAAGCCCGTTCGCGCCTGCTGAACGCGACTACTCCTCAGCAGGAAATCGCAGCCAACAACCAGTTGAGCGGATCTCTCGGCCGGTTGCTACTGCTTCAGGAAAATTATCCGGATCTGAAGTCGAATGAGAACTTCCTGCGGCTTCAGGATGAACTGGCCGGCACGGAGAATCGCATCGCCATTTCACGCCGGGATTACAACGAGGCAATTACCAAGTACAACACCGATCTTGAGATTTTCCCGCGGAGCTTCGCCGCCAGTCTGTTCGGCTTCCAGCGTAACGACGCCTATTTCAAAGCGACCGAGGAAGAAAAGCGAGTGCCATCGGTTAAGTTCTGAGGAGAAGACAGGAGACGGAAGACAGGAGAGAGAATCGGTCGTTTGTCGAACTTCTGTCTCCTGCCTTCGGTCTCCTGTCTCCTGTCCTGCGACCATGGTGGTTGAACCATGAAACGATTTAACAACTACATTGACGGGCAGTGGACCAGCGGCTCGAAGACCTTCGAGAATCGAAACCCTGCCAATACCGATGAAGTGGTTGGGGTCTTCACTGCCGGCGACCCTAGCGAGGTGGAAGCTGCCGCGAACGCCGCGGAGGCCGCTTTCCCGGCCTGGTCCCAACTGGCGGGCCCGGCGCGCGGAAACTATCTTTTTAAAGTGGCCGATCTGCTCGACCAGCGCTTCGAACAGATTTCAGAAGACATGACTCGCGAGGAGGGCAAGACTCTTCCCGAATCGAAGGGAGAAGTGCGGCGCTCCATCAACATTTTCCGTTATTTTGCTGGCGAAGGCTCGCGTTTTCCAGGCATGCTGGTTCCCTCCGAACGGGAGCGCGTACACATGTTTGCGTTACGGAAGGCGTTGGGCGTCGTCGGACTGATCACGCCATGGAACTTCCCGAGCGCCATTCCGGCGTGGAAGCTCGCGCCCGCGCTGATCTGCGGCAACACAGTGGTTCTTAAGCCCGCATCGGCCGCTCCGCTGAGCGCGTGGCGGATTGTCGAAGCGTGCCACGATGCCGGGATTCCGAAAGGCATCGTCAACTTTATCGCCGGCAGCGGGGGATCCCTTGGATCGGCGCTGCTAAATGCCAAACCGCTGAAAGGCGTGTCGTTCACGGGCTCGACGGAAATCGGCCACTGGCTGCACGGCGAGGCTAGCAAGCGCCGCCTGCGGATTCAACTTGAAATGGGCGGCAAGAATCCGACCATTGTGCTCGCGGATGCCGATTTTAAAAGCGCCGTTGAGAATACCGTAAACGCCGCGTTCTTCTCCACCGGGCAGAAATGCACGGCTACAAGCCGCGTCATTGTCGAAGAAGCGATTTACGACCGGTTTCTGGAAGCTCTGGTCGAGCGGACGCGGCAGTTGAAAGTCGGCGACGGCATGGAGCCCGGCATCCAGATCGGCCCTGCGATCGATCAAAAACAGCTCGAAACCAACATCCGCTATTGCGAAATCGGCACCAAGGAAGCGGGAGCGCCCGTGGTCGGCGGCCGGCGTCTCACCGGAGGCGCATACGACAAAGGCTACTTCTTCCAGCCGACGATTTTCGCGGACGTCACCTCCGATATGCGCATCGCGCAGGAGGAGATCTTCGGCCCGGTGCTCTCCGTCATCCGCGCAAAAGACTTTGA
>JAICLJ010000022.1 GCA_025927575.1 Bryobacteraceae bacterium
ACGACGTCGTACGGCCAGGAAGTTCGCGGGAAATCCCAAAAAGCGAGCTTTCTGATGACGCTGCCCACAGACCCGCCTGATTGGCTCCGGCCAGTACTCATCTCGAACTAATGTAGCAGCATCCGGTAAAGAGTCCTCCCAGGACAGTCGCCAACTAGTACTTCCGCATCACAGCCAACACGCGCCCCTGCACCTGGAGCTGCCCCGGATCGACGTAAATCGGCTCCATTGTGGTATTTGCCGGCTGGAGACGCACCCTGCCGTCGGGTTCGCTGTAGTAGCGCTTCAGTGTTGCCTCATCGCCGTTGACTAAAGCCACGACGATGTCGCCGTTTTTCACCGGATCGTTTTTCTCAACCAGCACAAAATCGCCGCTGCAGATGTGATCCTCAATCATCGAATCGCCGCGAACCTGGAGCGCGTAGGTCGAGTCGGAACGCGCAAAATCGGAAAAATGCAGCGCCTCCGCATTCTGAATCGCCTCGACAGGGGTGCCCGCCGCGATCCGGCCCATCAACTGCACAGCAAAATCCGCGCCCGAATGGCGCGCCTGCTCTTCGGTAATATATCGCTCGCCGATCTCAAGCGATCGGCTGTGGTTGAAGCTCCGCCTTAGATAGTTTTTCGCTTGAAGCGCCTGGATGTGTTTATGCACTGTCGCCAGCGAGGCCAGGTTCAAACCCGATGCAATTTCCTCGTAGCTGGGGCTATAACCGTTCTTTCGGATAAACTCAGAGAGAAAATCCATCAATTCTTTCTGTCTTCTTGTAAGCGCCATGGTGTTTCGTCCCGTCTTTCCTTATTGTTGGCGAATAAATAACGAAAGTCAACTGGGTCCTTCCGCTGGATGGACTAGCAATGGGCGTAGAGAGCTTCAAGAAAACTTCGCCGATGGAACGGCGAAAGGTAAGTGATGATCGAGTCTACATCTCAGACTGCGCTAGCACGGAAATAAATTCAGCAACGGCCGCCAGTGGATATCCGCGCCGCGATGACAGAAGCCTAACCGAGTGACCCAAACTTGCTATCGGCTGACCAAACTTCCCCGCTAGTTCATCCCGCACATGCCGCCACCGCAGAATCCGGTGTCGCACATACTCCCACCGCAACCGCCGGCAGGCTGAACCTCTTTCGCTCCGCCCGATTGGGCGGAGAACGTGGAGTATTCCTGATGCAAATGGGCGTGCCCGCATGACGGGCAGTTGAGTTCGCCGGCTTCGGCGGTACGGCGCACCAACTTCTCAAACTTGGTCCCACAATCTTCGCAGCTATATTCAAAAATCGGCATATTCAAAGCGCACGAGCACCGTGCATCCTTCCAAGACCTATAAAGATTATGCCTCATAAGACATCACCCGTAACCTTCCGGGCTCCCCGCGCGAATCATAGTATGATCACACACCGTCGGAAGTCTGAGCTATGCTCAAACCAGCTTGAGGAGAACTATGATGGACTACGTGAACCGCCGAACATTCCTAGGCAGCGGAATCGCCCTGGCAAGCACGCTGCTGGCATCGGAAGCGGGCGCCGCCATGCGATCCAGCGGGAAACCCCGCTTCGTGAAGCTTGTGGAATTCGATCAGACCGGTAAACGTCTAGGAGAAGTCAAAGTGGAAAAAATTGTGAAGACGGACGCGGAGTGGAAGGCCCAATTGACGCCGGAACAATATGCCGTGACTCGCCATGCGGGTACGGAACGCGCCTTCACTGGTAAATACTGGAACAATCACGAACACGGACTCTACCGTTGTATATGCTGCGGCAACACTCTGTTTTCCTCCAATACAAAGTTTGAATCCGGCACGGGATGGCCCAGTTTCTGGGAGCCTATCGCCAAGGAAAACGTCGCTTCGCACGTCGATTTGACTGACGGCATGACCCGAAACGAAGTACGTTGCGCAAAATGCGATGCTCACCTGGGACACGTCTTCGACGACGGGCCAAAGCCGACCGGCCTGCGTTACTGCATGAATTCCGCATCCCTGGATTTCCAAAAGTCATAAGCGAACCGCGCGGCGGCGTTCGCCAGGCGGGCACAGCCCATTAAGGATGCGCGCGTGAGCGCTAAGCAATGTTAGCCTGAAGGGCATGCGGTGGCTCGCCCTGCTCATCCACCCCGCCCGCTAGAGAGCCACGAACCATGAGCGAAAGCGGTCAGCCGCAAGACCCGAAGCAATCGCCCTCCGGTGACCGGCAGAGTCCGATTCCGGGTGGATTTCGCTCCGGAGTCATCACCGCTATCACCGTCCTACTGGGCTTCTCGTTTCTCTTTCTGCGCTCCTGGGCATTCGAACTTCCAGGAGAGTGGACCGTCTCTTCTACCATCGCGGCAGTTCTACTGATAATCGCCATCATTCTTGAATTGGTCGCGCTATGGCGAGCGCTGCAGCTGAAAGACGATCTGGCCGTCGAGTACCGGCTGACCTTACGCTGGTTCTTAACTTCCATCGTCTTCCTGCTTGTCAGCCTGGTGATTGCCACACTGTCTTATTCCGGGCTGTTCAAATTTTGAACGGGGCTTTGCGGCTATCGGCTCGTTAGCGTGAATTGGACGAAGAACAGACGGATCCAGCGTGTACGCTAAAACATACATGTCCGTGGCGCTCTTCGCGGCTGCTCTAGCCGCTTCGATACTCGGTTCTTCCGCGCCGCCGGCCATTCCGGAATACAGCTACAAGGTAGTTCATGTTTTTCCGCATGACGGCAAGGCATTTACCGAGGGGATCTTTTATCTGGACGGATTTCTCTATGAAGCGACGGGGCTATCCGGACATTCCTCCATCAGGAAAGTGAGGCTTGAAACCGGCGAGGTTGTGCAACGGCGCAACGTTCCCAGGCCTTACTTTGGAGAGGGAATCGTTGCGTGGAAGGACCGCTTGATCCAGCTCACTTACACTACTCAGATCGGATTCATCTATGATCTTGCCTCTTTCAAGCCGCAGGGCACATTTCACTATTCGGGCGAAGGCTGGTCCATGACGCAGGACGGGAAGCACATCATCATGGACGATGGCACGCCAGAGATTCGGTTTTTGGATCCCAAGAGTTTGAAAGAAGTCAACCGCATCAGCGTGACAGCAACTGGAGAGCCCGTGGAGAATTTAAATGAACTGGAGTGGGTCAAAGGCGAGATATATGCAAACATCTGGCACAGTGACCGCATCGCGCGCATCAATCCCGCGGATGGAAAAGTCGTGGGCTGGATCGACCTTGCTGGTTTATTGCCTCAATCTGACTTGCTGCCTGGAGCTGAAGGATCCGAACAGGTCCTGAATGGAATCGCCTACGACTCCAAACGGGATCGTTTATTCGTGACGGGGAAATACTGGCCCAAATTATTCGAAATTCAGCTTGAACGGAAATCACATCTTCAGTAGAGCGGCCCGCCGGCTGTGAGACCTCTCTTACTCACCATTTCGATTTCGTCGCCGTGCCACACTTCCGTGAGCTTGATAGATTGCATGGTGGCGCATCAAATTTCAAACCATGCAACCTAGCCGACGGGATTTCGTACTCCAATCGACCGCTGCCGCCGCAGCCCTCACTCAGACGGCGGAAGGCCAGCGCAATGATGACACGGAGGGCTGGTACGACCGCCCCATGCGTTGGGCGCAGCTTGCGTTCGTGGAAGACGATCCGGGCCGCTACAGTCCTTCGTTCTGGCTAGACTATTTCAAGCGCGTTCACGCCGATGCCGCGTGTTTAAGCGCCGGCGGCTGCGTCGCGTTTTATCCTACAAAAATTCCACTGCACTACCGGAGCAAGTTTCTCGGCAACTCCGATCCGTTCGGCGAAATGCTCGCCGGCTGCCGGAAGCTGGGCATGAACGTCATCGCCCGAACCGACCCGCATGCCGCTCATCAGGACGTTTACGACGCTCATCCTGATTGGATCGCCGTGGACGCCGCTGGAAACAAACGGCGACACTGGGCATCGCCTGATTTGTGGGTGACATGCGCCCTTGGTCCCTACAATTTCGACTTCATGACGCAGGTGACGCGAGAAATTGTGACGCTCTACAAAGTGGATGGGATCTTCAGCAACCGATGGTCCGGTTCAGGGATGTGCTATTGCGAGCATTGCCGGCAGAATTTCCGGAATTTTTCAGGGCTCGATTTGCCCCGCACCCGTGATCCGCAAGACCCCGCGCGCCGGCAATATATCATCTGGCGACAAAAGCGTCTTTTTGAATTGTGGCGGCTGTGGGACGGAACCATCAAGGCGGTCAATCCGAATGCCAGCTTCATGGCGAACGCTGGGGGCGGCGCTCTGAGTTCGCTCGACATGAAAACCATCGGCGAACTTGCGCCTACGTTATTCGCCGACCGGCAGGCACGCCATGACCTGATGCCGCCCTGGATGAACGGGAAGAATGGAAAGGAGTACCGCGCCACTTTAGGCAAGAAAGCGATCGCGGGCATCTTCAGCGTTGGATTGGAAGATGAACATCGCTGGAAAGATTCAGTCCAGAACGGCGATGAAATTCGGCTTTGGGTCGCCGACGGCATTGCGCAAGGCTTACGCCCGTGGTTTACAAAATTCAATGCGAAACCGATCGACCGACGCTGGCTGCCCGTTGTCGAAGAACTTTACAAGTGGCATCACACGAACGAGCGCTATCTGAGAAATGAAAAGCCTTTGGCGCGGGTAGCGCTGGTCTATTCACAGCAAACGGCGGAGTTTTACGGTGGCGAACATGCCCGCGAAAAAGTAGAAAACCACTCGCTCGGTTTTTATCAAGCTCTCGTCGAAGCCAGAATCCCGTTTGAAATGGTGCACGATGGACTGCTCGATACCGAACATGTCAGCCAGTATCGGACCCTGATCTTACCGAATATCGCCGCTCTCTCCGATGCGCAATCCGCGCAGATCCGCGATTTCGCCGGCCGTGGAGGACGCGTTATTGCCACATACGAAACCTCTCTTTACAACGAGTGGGGCGTCCGCCGGAAAGACTTCAGCCTTGCCTCTCTCTTCGGTGCCTCATTCGATGGGCGCATTCAAAACTCAATTCAGAATTCCTACCTCAACATTGAAAAGGACCCGCGAACCGGTCAGTTTCATCCACTCGTACACGGATTGGAGAATGCTACTCGAATCATCGATGGCGTAAACCGCGTGTACGTTAAGCCGCAGGAGACTTCCCTGCCCCCGCCGTTGACCGTGGTTCCTTCCTATCCGGATCTACCGATGGAAGAGGTTTATCCCCGAATTCCCAGGACGAATATTCCTGGCGTTTTCCTTCGCGAGACCGGCGGCGGCCGCGTTGCTTATTTCCCATGGGATCTCGATCGTACATTTTGGGAGGTGCTGGATGTCGATCATGGCAAGCTGCTGAAGAATGCCGTTCTGTGGGTTTCTGACGAAGAGCCACCCGTTACGGTCAGCGGCCCGGGTGTAATCGATGTATCCATCTGGCGTCAGAAAGCTTCCATCACCGTTCATCTCGTCAACTTGACCAATCCGATGATGATGAAAGGACCGGTGCGGGAAATCATTCCACTGCCCGCTCAACTAGTGCGGCTAAAGATCCCCACAGGCGATCGTGTCGCCGGAGCTCGCTTTCTGGTGGGCACGGGCAAACCGCAGTATCGGATATCGCGCGACGTGATGGAACTTCACGTGCCGTCGACTGGATTGCACGAAGTGATCGCAGTCGATCTGGCGTGAGCCGAGAGACTCGTCCTGCTCTTCAGCTCTTTGGATGCTTCGTCAGCCACTCGTTAATCATCCCCAGATCGCGCACGAATAATTTCCATTCCGCCTCTCTCCGTTCGTGCTCCGGAATGCGGAGGAGCGCCGAAGGATGAACGGTCACCAAAACCGATTCGGCCCATTCATGGGAAAAGAATTGCCCGCGATCGCTCATCACTCGCATTTCACGGCCCATTACAGATCGAGCGGCGGTGGATCCCATCGCTACGATCAATTGAGGGTTTACAGCCGCTACTTCTGCCTGAAGCCACGGCCGGCACGCGGATACTTCTGTAGCGCTCGGTTTGGCGTGGATGCGCCGCTTGCCTCGTGGCGAAAACTTGAAATGCTTCACGGCGTTGGTGACGTATAGTTCGGAACGGTCGACCCGCGCGGCCTCCAGCGCCCGATTCAACAGCTTTCCCGCCGGGCCGACGAATGGCCGGCCCTGTTGATCTTCTTCGTCACCAGGCTGCTCGCCGACCAGAATCACTCGCGACTGCCGGCTCCCTTCTCCAAATACTGTCTGCGTCGCATTCTGATACAGGCTGCATCCTTCGCAGTCTTTCGCAGCTTCGCGAAGCCGATTCAAGTTCTTCGTCTCCGGCACCCATGGCGCTGCTGATGGTTTATGCGTCCGTTCCATTGCTTCTAATGACCGCTATTGCCTTGCGAAAAACAACTGGCGGCTACTGGGCTTCCGCCGACAAATTTCCAAGTGCGTCTAATACAGACGCGTCGGCAAGAGACGATACGTCACCCAGTTCTCGCCCAAGATATCGCTCCCGGATCAATCGCCGCATGATCTTCCCGCTCTGCGTCTTCGGCACTTCCGCAACGATGTGCACCCGTTTCGGGCGAAAAGCTGCGCCCATCTGCTTCACGAGGTGTTCGGTGAAAATGTCTGAAGTGAGTTCATCACCCATACCGGCTTGTTTGAGGACAACAAACGCAACGATTTCTTCTCCCTTTAGCTCATCGGGCACGCCAATGACAGCCGCCTCGGAGACCGACGGGTGGGTGCAGAGGATCTCTTCCAACTCCGCCGGCCCGACTTTGCGTCCCGATACGTTCATCGATTCATCCGCTCGGCCGTGCAGGAACCAATAACCGTCATCATCCACGCTGGCCCAATCGCCGTGGTACCACCAGCCGGGAAATCGCGACCAGTACGTGTCGAGGTAGCGCGCAGGATCGCCCCAGATACCGGCTGTCATCGAGGGACTCGGCCTGGTGCAGACGAGATAGCCTTTTTTGCCGCGCACCGGACGCCCGGCTTCATCCACAACCGCGGTGGCCATGCCCGGCGCCGGTGCTCCGAGCGTGCAGGGCTTCAGCGGCTGTATCGGCAGAGGAAACAAAAAGCATCCAAGAATCTCGGTGCCTCCGGAGATATTGATGATGGGGCAGCGCTCTTTCCCCACGTGCTTGAAGAACCACATCCAGGACGTCTCATCCCAGGGCTCGCCCGTCGATCCCAATAATCGCAGCGCGTCGCCCCCATAATCGTCAGGGTGGCTGCCGCGCATCAGCATTCTGATAGCCGTCGGCGAAACACCGAATGTCGTAATCCGCTCCTGGTCGAGAACCTGCCAAAGCCGGTTCGGATGCGGGTAATCAATGGCGCCGTCGTATATAAAAATTGTCCCGCCGAAATGATGATTGCCGAAAATCGCCCAGACACCCATCATCCATCCGATATCGCTCAACCAGAAGAACCGGTCGCTAGGTTTATGGTCGAAAGCCAGGTAAATCTCCTTCGTGGTCTGGAGCAGGGCACCGGCATGTGTGTGAACACATCCCTTCGGCCGGCCTGTCGTGCCGGAGGTGTAGAGCAGCAGAGCAAGATCGCTGGACGCCATCTCGCGCGTACGCGTCGTCTCCGCCTGGCCTTCGATCAGCTTGGAAATTTCGCGCAGCTCTATGATTGCTTCGATGGAGTTGGGACTTTGCAACGCCTCTTCCACCTTTGCGCGCAGCGGCAATTCTTTTCCTCGTCTTTGCAGTGTTCGCGCGGTAAACACGAGCCGTGCGCCTGAATCCTGAAGCCGCGAAGCGATCGCGCCCGGCCCAAAACCTGAGAAAATCGGCACGGCTATAGCGCCGACCTTCAAGCAGGCATAAATGACCGTGAGCAGCTCGGGAACCATGGGAACGCAGAGAGCGATGCGATCGCCGGCTTGAATGCCGATGCTTTCCAGATATCTAGCGAGTTGGTTCGCTTCACGGGCCAGTTCCGAGAACGTAATCTCGCGCCGCTTCCCATCTTCGTTCTGCCAGATGCAAGCCAGGCGGCTCGATTCGGCATACCGGTCCAGGCAGTTGTGAGCGATGTTTAACCGCCCACCTGTGAACCATTTGGTCCATTCGGGGCCACCCGAATAATCCATCACCTGCGAGTAAGGCGTGAACCACTCTACGCCCATTACTCGTTCCAACTCGCCCCAGAACGCTTCCGGGTGCTCGGTGGAAAAATTTAGGAAATCACGACGCTTATCGAAGCGCAGGCGCTGCATCAAGCGCCATACATTTGTCTGCTCAATCGCCTTCTGCGACGGTTCCCATACAAACGACACTTTTCATCTCCTCGCGCGCCATACAAGCCACTTCCGATAGGCGCTCGAAACCAATTCAGCCTGCTCTGCAACAATAACGCTCACAGATGTCCGTGAGCATGATACAAATAAGCGAACTCGCAGCAGAAGCTCGTGCGGCGGTGCAACTTTTCGGGGAGACATATTTTCAGCATAGTGAAATCCAAAGCACCACCGCAGTGCGGGTCCGAGACGGGTATTTTGAATTGTATATGCACTTGACTTCTTGCGCAGAGCCGCGACAATGAGAAAGCCACCGATTACTTTAGGAGCTAGTTTCGATGTTTAAAACCAAGTTGTTCAGGACGTTGAGCGTTGCCGCCGTGCTTCTCATGGCCGCTTTCATGCTAGCCGCAAAGTCGGATGCAAAGGCCGGCAACCAGGATCTGGTCGGGAAATGGAAGATGACGTCGCTCAGCCCGGACGGCGATCCGATCCCGTGGAGTCTGAACATCAAGGAAGCCGATGGCAAGCTAGTCGCGACGCTTGATACCGAAAATCAGGGGGAAGCGGCCGCAAACGGTTTCACCGTAACCGGTGAAAAGATCCACTTAAAGGCGCCGTACGAAGGCGAAGAGTACGATATCGATCTGACGCTCAATGACGGCAAGCTCACCGGAACCTGGAGCGGCAACGGCGACAGCGGCAAAACAACAGGCGAGCGCGCTGCGGCAGCGCAACACTAAGAACGCGCGGTTACCCGTAGAGCATCCGGCGCACGTGTTCTTCGAGTTCTGATGCCTTGGCGGCGACCGGACTCGCATAGAAGACGTGACGGAGCGTCGTTTGCGGGCTGTCGAGCTCTTTCGTCAGAGTCAAGACTCCGGCATGGCGTTTCGTCACGTTTTGACCCTCGGTCTTCATGACAGTCAGCCGGTCTTTTTTGTCGGCGGACCATGCCCCGACGGCAAAGGAGCCCTCTCGCAGTAGCGGTGAAGCGGTCGTATAATCGCCGCCCAGTGCGGCCGAACCTTCGACGATCTCCAGATCGTCCAGCGGTCCGTGGGCGGTGACTCGGTGCTCGCGAATTTCCAAATCGCCGTGGACTTCGATCCGGCTCGCGATTTCAAACTCCGTATTCGCCAACTTCGTAGTCCACGCCGTGATGATCGCCCTGCCGTCGAAGCCGCCACGCAATACACGCTGGCGGTATGCGCATTGGCCAGTCGCACGATTGCGGATTACTACCGCGTTGTCCGGCACGAATGAGTTCTCTTCCACCGACAGATTGAACGGGAAATGTGACAGGTAAACGAATTTCGAGTATTTATCGCGATAGTGAATGCTGCGGTTCACATTGTGCGATTCGAGCCAGCGCACCTGACCGGATTGACGATTTCCTGCCAGCATCATGCCAAGCGCATCGAACCGATGAGTGAAGTCGCCCTGCTCCACCGGCAGCGGTTCGGGGGTCGCCGTCCAGAACGGATCGTTTCGCGGAATCAGAAAGAGCGCATATGCCTGCATGCCCCAATAGGGGTGGCCGTTGTCGACATAGGTTTCTTTCAGGAACTTCGATCCCTCGGGCGTGAAGGTTTCAAGCAATTTGCCGTCCGCCCGATCGAATGCCCCAAGGTCCCAGAGATAATCGATGTTCTTCTCGACAATGGTCCGCAGCAGACCCGGCGAATACGGCCAAAGCTTCTGCAGATAGGCGAGCACCAGTGGAGTCACGACCGCCCAGCGGTAAATGAGCGATCGGCCAAACAAAACGTGCGAGCCGTTTGCGCCGAAAAAATAAGGGGTGCTTTCGAGGAAATCGTGCAACCGGGCGGTGAAGCGCTCGCGCCAGTACGGGTAGCGGTCACCCGCAATGCGATTCCAGTACAGAAAGTGACTCGCGAAAACCCAGAAATTGTAATAGTCGTAAACCGGTTCGGCGGTCGAATCGCTGTACCATCCGTCTCCCTTGGCAAGCGTGTCCAGAAAGCGCACATCCTCTTCCATCCACTTCACATCGGGCTGAAATTCCTTCCAGCGCGATGAGAGCGCAAGCCGTGAAGCCTGGTTCACCGCCGTAAACCAGGCCCAGTTGTTATGCCGGACCGGCACCTGGGTGCAACTTGCCAGCCATGCCTGAATGTTCGCGCGATCGCGGGATTGGAGGCGGCCGAGAAATTTATCCCCCAACAGAAAAATGGACCACGCCACGAGCGACGACTCGACCTGCTTCTGATGCTGATGATCGGCGGGTGCCGGCCCCCAGTAGTCCGGATTCTGCGGGTCGAACGCGTGCCGGAAGGTATCGATCAGAACCTGCGTCAGGTCCGGAGCGCGGTGCCCGCCCATCCACCAAGCGCTGAGCGCCGGCATCATGCGTGAGACCGAATCGTAGGTTTTGCCGGAAACCGCCACGCTCCCCGGCAGAATGGTGCCGTGTGGGAAATTGCAGACGGCGTAAGTCGGGGATGTGCTCCGGCACGCGGCGAGGTAGCCGTTCAGAATTTCCAAAAAATGCGGTTCAAACGGGCCGGACTGGTGCTGCTTGCCGAATACCGGAAACAGAGCGGCAGTACCGAGCAGCCACTCGCGGCGGTTCAACGACACACCGCATCTCCGCTCGTCAGGCCGCCCTTACTTCGGTCGTGTCGCATCTTTCATCGTCAATCCGGTTTCGTAAACGAGCTGGCGCGGCTCGTAGCCATCGTCCTCGCGCTGGCGAGTCATGCCCGAGTTCTCCCACGAGACCGGAAAATCGCGCCGCCAGTCACGGCGACCCCAGTTATAGCCGCGGAACGGATCGCGAGTTCTGTTCATCCAATCGAGCAGCCGGTCATGCAGTTCGTTGCGTTTCGCCGCATGCTCGGGCGAATCGATCAAATTCTTCATCTCGGCCGGATCGTTTTCGAGGTCGTACAGCGCGTCGCTGGTCAGCACATGGATCGAGAGCTTGTAGCGGCCGTCGAACACGCAGCGTATCGGTTGAAACCCCCCGAAGCCGTCGTGATCCACTTCGTACCGACCGAACTCAATGAACACCTCTTCTCGCGGCTTCACTTTCGGATCTTTTATCGTCGCCAGCATGCTGCCGCCTTCGAGGCTCTTCGGCACATCGAACCCGAACACTTCCATTAGCGTGCCCGTCACGTCAATGTGCGACACGGGATGCGTGCACACGGCGTTTGCCGGAGCATGGCCGGGCCAGCGAGCGAGAAACGGAATACGCGTGATCTCTTCGTACATGGCTGGTCCTTTACCCGTCAGCCGGTGCGATTCGAGAAAGTCGCCGTGATCCGCCGTGTACAGCACAAGCGCATTCGGCGCATGTGCGTCAATCGCGTCCAGAACGCGGCCAATCTCACTGTCGATGAACGTCAGGCAACCGAAGAACTCGGGAGCCTTAATCGGCGGCTGCACCCGGTCCAACCTGCCATCCGCCCAGACGCGCTGCTCTTCGGGCTTATCCGCAAGCGTGTCGTTGACGTTCGGACTGCCCGGGAAAACGAAGTCCTTGTACATCTCCGAATACGGCTTCGGGCAAAGTTGGGGACCATGCGGCTCATCGTAGGAAAGCACAAGGAGAAAATCTTCGTTACCGTGCTTCGAGAGGAAATCGATCGCCCGATTCGAACAGCGATGTCCGAAGGTAAAGTCGGCCGTCAACGTGGGATCGTTATTGGTGGCGGTTTCCCTGGATCGGACGCGGTCTTTCGGCGAAAGTTCATAGAGATAATCGCGCTGGTCGTACCAATATTTCGGATCCCACCCGGGAGCGGGCCGCCCCGTTCCGAAGTAGTCCGAGCCATCCAGGTGCCACTTGCCGATATAGGCAGTGTGGATTCCTTTATCGTGAAGACGCTGGCCTACGGTGTGTACGGTCTGCCCGAGCGGTAGACTATTCGCCCATGCTCCGTTGCTGTGAGGATAGGCGCCGGTGAAAAGTGCCGAGCGGGCTGGCGTACAAACCGGCTGGCACGTGTAAGCCTTCTCAAACCGGATTCCGCTCGCGGCGAGCCGGTCCAGATTCGGGGTATGCAGGCCGGTATTCCGGTAGCAATTCAGCATGTCCGCCCGAATTGAGTCGTTCATCAGAACGATTGCCTGCCGGGGCGCGCCATTCGCCGCCGAGCCCGGCTCGGAAGCAGCCGCAGCGCCCGCTATTCCAAGTGTCTTGACAAAATCCCGTCGATTCATTGTTCTGAGAGTCAGGCCGAACCCTTGCACCAGCCAGGCACGGCTTATTCTGTTTCCGCGCAGAACTGCCGCAAATAACGGCCGCTCTGGATCAGCGATGCTTTGCGATTCTCGATTGAGCCTTCATACGCCCGGTCTTCCACCTCGACGCATACCGGGCCGTTGTAGCCCGAATCGCCGAGCACCGAAAAATACTTGCCCCAATCCACTTCCCCCAAGCCGGGCAGCTTCGGCGTGTGATATTCGAGCGGATGGGCCAGAATGCCCACCTCATCGAGGCGGTCTCTGTCGAGCCGGGCATCTTTCGCGTGGGCGTGGAAAATTCGCGGAGCGAACTCGCGGATGGCGCGCAGATAGTCCATCTGTTGCCATACGAAATGCGATGGATCGAAATTCAGGCCAAACGACATGCTCGGAATCTCGTCGAACATGCGCCGCCAGACCGCCGGGCTCTGCGCCAGATTTTTGCCTCCGGGCCACTCGTCCTTTGTAAAGAACATCGGGCAGTTCTCGATGGCGACCTTTATGCCGTGGTCTTCGGCAAATTTGATAATCGGCGGCCAGACCTGACGGAAGCGCGGCCAGTTGTCGTCCACCGACTTCGTCCAGTCCCGGCCAACAAATGTGGTGACAACCCCGAGCCCGAGCAACTGCGCGGCCTCGATCACGCGCTTCAGATGTGCCACGTAGACATCGGATTCCGCCGTGTCGGCCGTTAGCAAATTCGGATAATAGCCGAGCGCGCTTATCTTAACCTTTTTCTTCGCCGTGAGTTCATTTACCTCGGCCGCATCGTCCTTGGTGAACGAAGTCACGTCGATATGGGTGACGCCGGCATATCTACGCTCGGCCTTGCCTTTCGGCCAGCACATCACTTCCACACGGGAAAAATCGGTGGCAGCCGCAAAATCGAGCACTTCTTCGAACGACAGATCGGGCAAAATCGCGCTAACAAAGCCAAGCTGCATGAGGCGATGCTATCACGCCCTACTATTGCGCCCGCCCCTCAAAAATAATTGGAGAAAAAACTGCAGGTAGCCGGGACGTTCTATTGAGTGATCCAGCATAATTGAGAAAAGTCCACTTTAGAAATTTGTAAGGCCGTGTCTGAAAACACTTTGGGACAAGACCGGCGGGAGTTCCTGTGCGCCCTGATGGGGCTGGGTGTGCTCGCCACCACCGCTTCCGCGGCTCGTTCGCCGCATATCGATTACGATCTGACGCTCGATGACACTTTTATCCTCAACGAGTACGCGCGGCGTTCGTTCCGCTTCTTCGTCGAGCAGAGCAACGACTCGACCGGCCTGATCCTGGACCGCGCCGGCGCGGATGGCACCGTTCCCAAGAACTCGGTGTCCAGCATCGCGGCCACCGGCTTCGGCCTGACGGCGTTCTGTATCGGCGCCGAACGCGGCTGGATTTCCGCGGAGGAGGCGCGCGTCCGTACTCTGAAACTGCTGCGGTTTTTACGGAAGGAAGCGCCCCAGGTACATGGATTCTTTCTCCATTTCATGAACCCGGAAACCGGTGAGCCCCGGTTCAATTCGGAGTTTTCGTCCATCGATACGGCGATCTTGCTCGGCGGAGTGCTGATTGCGGGCCAGTATTTCGCAAACGATCCGGAAATTCCCGTCTTAGCCAAGCAGATTTACGATCGGGTCGACTTTGCCTGGATGCTAGACAACAAGACACTGCAACTGAGGCATGGATTCCGGCCCGGCGAAGGGTTCATCCGCTATCGCTGGGACCGCTACAGTGAAGCATCAATCCTCTACATTTTGGCGATGGGATCGGCCACCCACCCGATTCCTGGCAGAAGTTGGTACTCCTGGAGCCGGCCGCGGGTCCGATACAATGGCTGGTCTTTTATCAGCGGCGGGCCGTTGTTCACTCATCAGTTCTCGCACGCCTGGATCGATTTCCGGCAAATTCGCGACGCGCAAGGGATGGATTTCTTCCAAAATTCCGTCTACGCCACCTATGCGCATCGCTCTTTTTGCCTGAGTTTGAAGCATCGTTTTTCGGATTTTGGCCCCAATTTATGGGGTGTGACTGCGTCCGATAGTCCAGGTGGATACCTGGCATGGGGCGGCCCTCCGATCGAAGGGCCCATCAACGGAACCATTGTGCCGTGCGCCTCGGCGGGTTCGCTCATGCTGGCGCCCGAGATCTGCCTACCGGTGCTTCGGGAAATGCTATCGAAGTACGGCGACACGGTCTACGGGCGGTACGGCTTCGCGGACGCTTTTAATCCGCAATGGCAGGGTGGAGGGCTTTGGGTAGACCCGGATGTGGTCGGCATCGACATCGGTATCTCCCTGCTCAGCATCGACAATCTGCAAAACGGCCACACCTGGGAATGGTTCATGCGGACACCGTACGCACAGCGCGGTATCCGGAAGGCGCGCTTTACCCAAGCGCCCGCGATTCAGGCGCCCGATTGGTCACAACGCCTAGCGCGGGTGGGAAATAAGACGCGTCTGTCACCTATCGAGTAGTTGGGGCCGCCAGGTGCACTACGCCGGCGCCACAGCCGTTCCCCGGCGGAATAAACGCCTGAGTGCCCGCCAAACGAAGCGGATCAGGATCACCGAAAGAACGAACCCAATGATGGCCAGCACGGCGACGACCATCGGGTGTTTGGCCATCAGGACTGAGAAACCCACCGCGATGAAATCTTCCATGAAGCTGAGGGCGATGTTTGAAAAGGGCTCAGGCGATGTATTTGCGGCGAGGCGTGTCGCCGCCTTTGCGCCGTGGGAACTTAACGCTAGCGTTCCGCCGAGCAGAAACGCGAGCAACCGGATCTTCGGATCGAAATGGGCGAACGCGGATGCCGCCAGCACGGCGCCGGCAGGAATGCGAATAAAGGTGTGGACGAAGTCCCAAACCGAATCGATTGCGGGGATTTTATCCGCGAGAAACTCCACCGCGAACAGCCCCAACGCGACTCCGATCACCCACGGATGGCTCAGATAGCTGAGATCGCCCGGAAGCCGAACGAAACGAAAACGTTCGAGTAGGCCAAGAGTCGCGACGGTGGCATAGAGGTTAATTCCCGACAGCCATGCTGAACCCATCGCGAAGCTGAGGGTTGTCAGATCCATAGCGCCACTCGCCGCTCGATGCCAGTGTAACAAGCACCAGGGGCGTTCGGGCCTTTATGAATGTTAGGCTGAGTGGCATGGTGCTGGTTGTCGCGGGCGCTGCAGCCGGAAGTTTGGCTGCTGCTGCCGCATACGGCATTGCGGCGCGCGGGTCGCAGCTGTTATCAAGATCGGTATATCGAGGACCGGGCTTGCGCAAATCCATCGCGCTCACGTTCGATGACGGCCCGAGCGAATCGACTCCCATACTGCTCGATTACCTCGAGAAGCATGCTGTGATGGCGACATTTTTTGAGTGCGGCATGAACGCACGCCGGTTGCCGTCCGTTGCGCGCGAGGTTGTCGCGGCCGGCCATCAGCTGGGAAACCACTCCTGGTCGCACCCTTATCTGTTTTTGAGGGCGCCAGGAGCGATCAATCGCGAATTTGCCGATACTCAGCATCTGCTGATCGCGGAAACCGGAGCCGAGCCTGTTGTGCTCAGGCCACCTTACGGCCTCCGTTCTATCGGCCTCCGGGCCGTGCAGAACAAACTGGATCTTCTCGAAATTCAATGGACCATCATCGGCAACGATTGGAAGCTGCCGGCCGCCGGGATTACAGATCGGGTGCTGCGGGGGGCGGCGCCGGGCGGGATCGTCTGCCTGCACGACGGACGCGGCGTTCGGGTAAAGCCGAATGTGGCTCCCATGCTCGTGGCAATTCGCGAAATCGTGCCCGCCTTGCGAGATAAGGGCTATACTTTTGAGACCGTTAGTGAGCTCCTGAGACCCGACGCGCCACTCGAGGCGTTCGGCGAGCGGAAACGGCCGCGCCCCTTCCAAAAATGAGGTCGGTCACCTGAAATTGATGCTACGAAGCCTTTCGATGGGATAACCGGTCACAGGCGTCACCCGCGCCCAAAATCTTGATCGCGTCTCCCCCCGACTCGATATACGAAATTTTGCCCTCCTTATCGATCACAAAAGTGACGCGGTTCGCCACGCCATATTTAGGCAGAAGAACGCCATACTCTTTCGAGGCTTTGCGATCGAGAAAATCGCTCAACAGCGGAAACGGGAGGCTGAGTTGCTCGGCAAAAGCCTTCAAGGAAGGGGTGTTATCCGTGCTGATGGCGAAGACTTTTGCTCCAGACTTCTGGAATTTGGCGATACCCAACTGGTACGCTTGCATTTCCTTGGTTCACCCACCGGTGAACGCGGCCACGAAGAACGCGAGAACCACGGTGTTCTTGCCGCGAAAATCCGCTAGATGGACATTGCCGCCTTCGGTCGAAGGCAGCGTGAAATCCGGCGCCATATCGCCGACTTTTAATGTTGTCGGAGCCGCGCTCGCAGCGAATAGAGGGATGCCGGCAGTTCCGGCCAACAGTAAACGTCTGGTAATGTTCATGAAGATCTCCGCCCATCAAGAAAGCTACCACGAGACGTTTGAGCGAAAGTCGCCGCTCAGGTTTGCTCGCCCCATTTGACCCGTGGGACGGATTGCCCTCAAACTGGTAAGTGACCCGCCTAATGGAAGTCCCAGATCCCAAGATGAATCAGCAAGCCCGTCGAGGAAAAGTGTTTTTGGTAGGCGCCGGTCCGGGCGACCCGGATCTACTGACCGTGAAGGCCGCGCGCGTGCTGGGCCATTGCGATGTAGTACTTTACGATCGCTTGGTGAGTGCTGAAATTCTAAGACTTGTCCGCCCCGCAGCAGAATTGATTTACGTCGGTAAGCACGAAGGCGAACAGGACCGCGTGCAACCCCGGATCTTCGACCTGCTTCTGCGGCACGCGCTCGCCGGCAAAATGGTTGTCCGCTTAAAAGGTGGAGACCCGCTGGTATTCGGACGCGGCGCTGAAGAATGGGCGCTTGCACGCGAACATGGGATCGATGTAGAGCTGGTTCCCGGCGTCACATCCGCTGTTTCGGCGCCGGGAATTGCCGGTATTCCGCTGACCCATCGCGAAATCTCCCAAAGCTTCGCTGTAATCACCGGACACTGCAAAGAAGGCCTTGCACAAAATTGGGCGGATTACGCCCGCATTGACACTCTCGTGATCCTAATGGGAGTCAAGAACCGTGCTTATATCGCACAGTCACTCATCAATGCAGGCCGCGCAGCAGACGAACCCGCGGCGTTTATCGAGCGAGCTACGTCGGAGCGGCAGCGGGTCGTGATTACGACTCTTGGCGAAATTGCGAGAGGGCGCGTCGCTGCCGAAAACCCCGCGGTTCTTGTCATCGGAAACGTTGTGCGCGTGCGGGAGCGACTCGTTGGCACAATGGAAACGGTCCAGGTCATCTGAACGCCGAGGACGCCGATACTGAGCCGCGAGCGTGAGCGGCTCAACAGCGAAGATCTAGCGGATTGAAGCGAACCGTCCTGGGTCGCTCACGCTCCCGGCTCGGTTTCTGATTTTGCGTGGTACGGATTAGGAAGCCTTCCCCGCTCCGTACGCCTGCGCCGCTTCCCGAACCAGCAGCCCCATTTTCGGGTGCGTTGGTTCCAGCACGGGAGCAATTCCGCGCTCTCGGAGAGCCTCTGAACAAGTAGGCCCGATCGAGCCCACGAACATTTTGTTCAATGCCGCAACGGTCGCTTGTCTCTCGCGGCTCTGCTCCGCAATCTGCAGCAAATGATCGACTTGGATGGAGGTAGTGAACAGCGCAACTCTGGCTTCGCCTGCAACCAGCCGCCGCACCGACTCTCGCAATGGAGCCAGGTCGTCGGGGAACCGCCACTGATAGACGGGGACCGCAGTCACCGTACGCCCTTGCGCTCTGAGGCCTTCGATCAGGTTTGGGCTATGTTCGCCATATTCCTGAACTGCCACGGATTTTTCAGATCGCCCCGCAACGGCGCTCAGAATCTCACGCCAGGTACTCGGCTCAGGCGCAACGGCCGCGACCGGAACGTTCCACTCACGCATCACGGCGCTCGGTTTCGGTCCGCGGACGATAATCGCAACCTTGCGTAGAGCCTCCCGGAAGTGAGCCTCCGGAAAGCGGCTGGCAAGCACGCGGTCGAGAAATCGGGCGCCCACGCCGGTCAGAAAAATCATCATGTCGAACTCTCCGGCAAACAGACGCTCGGCGAACTGAAACGCCTGCTCATTGTCCTCCAACGGGGATTCAACAACGGCAGGAGCGACAAACGGGTTACCGCCGTTGATGCGAATCAATTCCGCCATCTCCGCTGCGCGGCGGCTCTCGAAGGAAAGGACACTGGCGCCTGAGAAAGACATGATCTATTCTCGCAACCGCTCGGATTCTACGAAAACAGGTTGACCAGGTTGTCGTGCAAGATCAACCGAGCTTGATCGACATCAAGCGCAAGCTCGTAAAGAATCTTGGACTGCTGCTCGAAAATGACGGCGTTCCAGCCGCGTGGGAAAAAGCTCGAGTCAGTGCCGAAGAGAAGCCGCTCGGGTCCAATCAGGTCGATTGCGCGGCGAAACACCGTTCTCAGATCCAGATCCGAGGAATCGTATCCGATCCAGCGGTTGCTGCTCGATGTGTCCAGATAAACATTCGGCGCGAGATCTGCAAGCATTAACGCTTCGCGAAGATATCCGGCTCCGAAATGAGGAATGATGAAGCGGATTTGCGGGAAATGCTGCGCCACCGGATGCAGGTCAATGGGATTCGAATAGCGGAGATCGAAACGCGAGGGCAGGCCGAGTTTCTTTCGCACACCCATGCTGAAGGCGCCGCAATGCACAAAAACAACAGCGCGCTGATCGGCCGCTGCTTCGAAGATCGGAAGCAGGCGAGGATCGTCGATCGAGTACCGATGCATCGCGGGAAAGAAGCAGAGGCAGCGGATGAGCTTGCGCTCGAATAGGCCGCGTACGCGGTCGAGGGCATCCGGCTGCAGCGGGTCGATCATGCTGTACCCATAGAAGCGATCCGGGAAAGCCGAAACAGCGGCTTCGACGCTGCCCTCGTCGCCAGGCGTGCTGGCGATCAACGATGCGCGCTCGACGCCGCGGCGGTCGAGTTCAGCGGCCCAGGCTTGCGCCAGCTCCACGGGGTTCTGCGCGGGAATCACCCACTCTAACAACGGGCCAAGCGCGGCGGCATCCTGAAACTTCTTCTGAATTGCGAGAGATGTGTAAAAGCGATGAGAAAAGAAGTGTACGTGAGCATCGCAGACCGGCAGTTCTCCCCACGGGGTTTCAACCATGAACGTGTTCTCCTCGCGCGCGAAACATTCTCACTGTAGCGCAGCAACGCGTGTAAGCTGCTACGGCAGCAAGTCCGCCGCAATTTTTGAAAAATAGGTGAGGGTGAAGTCGGCGCCAGCGCGGCGGATGCTAGTCAAAATTTCGAACATGGTGCGCTCTAAATCGAGCCAGCCCTTCTCGACAGCCGCCATCACCATGCTGTACTCGCCGCTCACGTGGTAAGCGCCGATGGGCACATCGAAGCGCCGGCGCGCCTCGTGAATGATGTCCAGGTAAGCCAGCGCCGGCTTCACCATGATCATGTCCGTGCCTTCTTCGATATCGAGCTCAATTTCACGCATTGCTTCGCGGGCATTCGCCGGGTCCATCTGATAACTGCGCCGATCGCCAAACTGCGGAGCCGATTCAGCGGCATCGCGAAACGGGCTGTAAAATACCGACGAATATTTCGCGGCATAAGAAAGTATCGGCGTATTAATGAAACCGGCTGCATCGAGACCTTTGCGAATCGCCGCGACACGGCCGTCCATCATGTCGCTGGGAGCGACAACATCGGCTCCGGCGCGCGCATGCGACACGGCCGCTTTGGTAAGCCATTCCAGGGTGATGTCGTTATCGACATCGCCGTCTTTGATGAAGCCGCAGTGACCGTGGCTCGTGTATTCGCAATTGCAAACATCAGTCATCACCAGCAGCTTCGGATGCGCTTTTTTGATGGCTCGAACCGCGCGCTGCGTGATGCCGTCGTCCGCGTACGCACCCGATGCCATCTCATCCTTGTGCTCCGGAATGCCGAATAAAATCACGCCTCCGAGTCCGAGCGCCAGGCATTCTTCGCACTCCTCGACAACTTTGTCGATCGATAGTTGCGCGTGGCCTGGCATCGAGCCGATCTCGCGCCGGACTCCTTCGCCCGGGCAGACAAATAACGGCAGGATGAATTGTGAAGGGTCAAGCTGCGTTTCACGAATCAGGCGGCGAATCGGCTCGCCTGAGCGCAGGCGGCGTAAACGTTGAACAGGGAATGCCATGCGAATGAATTCTTCTTTCAGTTTGGCAGAAGCTGTTTAACAGCGAGGCTCCTACGATGCCGCCGCAGGCCGAGGGCCGGTCGCACTCAAATCATCGACTATCGCGTGAAACAATGAAATCGATGGGGCGGAAAGAGGCCAGGCGCTGGTTCGTCAGCGGCCGCGTGCAAAGAGTTGGATTCCGATACTTCGTTCAAAGGCGCGCCGCCGAGCTGGGCCTGCAAGGCTGGACCCGCAATCTGGCGGATGGACGGGTTGAAGTGTACGCGGTGGGGGCTCCGAAAAAGCTATCTGATTTGGCGGCCGCGCTTCACGCAGGCCCCACTTTCTCCGATGTGCGAGGCGTGGAAGAACGAGAAGAAGAAGTGCGGCAGTCTTCCGGCTTTCATGTCATGTAGAAATGCAGGCCGGGGATTCACCCATAAGATTCAATTGCCGGACAAGCGACGAATACAGGCTCTTTACGCGCTGAAAGAACTGCTCGTCACTGAATTTCTGCTGCACCTGACGGCGTGCTCCCTCGGCCAAGCGGCGCGCTTCCTCGGGATCTCGTATCAGCAGCAGGAGCGATTCCGCCAGCTTATCCGGAGAGGCATGCGGCACGAGCAATCCAGATTGATTGTGTACGATTGCCTCGGAAACGCCCCCTACATCGGTAGCAACAACCGGCTTAGCATGCGACATCGCCTCGAGCAGCACCAGCGGAAATCCTTCCACGTGACTGGATAGAACAAACATGTCGATGGCCGCGTAGAAGCGGCCCATGTCTTGCTCAAATCCTGCAAAAAGGAAGTGCTCGGAAAGTCCCGCCTGGTTGATCAGCGCCGCTAACCGGCCGTGATACTCCCGGTGGGCCGGTTCCTTTTGATAATCGCCGGCGATGAGAAAGCAGCATTGCGGAAAGGCGTCCACAATTGTTTTAGCGGCTTTGATCAGTGTTTCAAAATCTTTGCTGGGGTGCACACGGGAAGCCATTCCAACCACGATTGACTCGGGCGCGATGCCATAGTGCTCGCGCGCCTGGCCGGATGCAGCTTCGGACATCGCCGGCAGCGTAATGCCATCGTAGAGAACGTCGCCCCGAAGAGCACGCTTTCGCATCGCGAACGTATCCCGCGTCTGCATCGACACGAACACGAATCTCTGCACCGGATATAAAAAACTCTGGTCGCGCTTGCTGATGTCGCATGACTGGCAGCGCACGTGACTCATGACGAAAGCGCCGGAGAGTCTTCCGGCGAGCCCCGCGTAATGGGCCGCCAGAATGTCGGAGCAGTGGACAATCCGCACTTGGTGGCGCCGCAGTTCGTGCGTGAGAAAACGAGTGGCCCTTAGGTACGGAAGCGGATTGTGGTAACTCGGCTCTACCTGGTCGTAGCACGAGGTCACAAAGCTATGCTCGTGAAACAGCTGCCTAAGCTCATTAGATCCCGATGGGCAGAACAGAATGCTCTCGTAACCTGCCATGGCCAACGCGTCGGCAAGACGCAGAGTAGCCACCTCCGTGCCGCCGATATTAGGGAACGGCAGTATGTGCGCGATTCGGATCGGATTCATAGGGCCGCTCCGTACCCGGACCGCTTTCCCGGGACCATCTCTCTTAGCACAAGCATAGCCAATTGACCCCGCCACCACCTGGTGGTGTAAAAGTTTTAATACGACATGCACTTGCCAGAAGTGCTTCGATAAGTTTATACTCCTAATTTCATGGCTAACGTGGTCGCCAACTATTACTTCTTTCGATTTTGGTTCGGACCAACTTCGAACCGAGTGGCGTCTGCGTAGACCTGGATAATACAGGAACAGGAGTTAAAAGGCCCACTCGAAAGCGAGTGGGCCTTTTGCTTGTGTGCAAATCACGCTCGCGGAATTCGCGAAGCAGTTCGTCGGTGAGGTCAAATGATCATCTCAATGAAACTACATGCCACCCGGGGGGAAATCGACGCGGTTTGTGAGCGCATCCGCGACTTTGGATATAAGGTGCACTCAATTGAGGGAGAAGAACGCGTCGTCATCGGCGTGGTGGGCACGGGGGACGTGACCACTTGTCTCGAATCCCTCGAAGCCATGCCGCAGGTTGAAAATGCGGTGCGGATCTCTGCCCCATACAAATTCGTGAGCCGTGAATTCCGGCCGGGCAAGTCCGTCATTCGAGTGAACGGCACCGATATTGGCGGCGATGAATTCGTTATGATGGCCGGCCCGTGCTCAGTGGAAAGTGAAAAGCAGATCCTCGAAACGGCGTATGCGGTGGCGCGCTTGGGGGCAAAGTTCTTACGCGGCGGAGCGTTTAAGCCGCGCACGTCGCCCTACGACTTCCAGGGCCTTGAAGAAGCGGGCTTGAAGCTTCTGCGAAAGGCGAAACAGGAAACCGGCCTGGGCGTCATTACGGAGGTGATGAGCGACCGCGACGTTCCGATGGTCGCCGAATATGCGGATATACTGCAGATCGGCGCGCGCAATATGCAGAACTTCGCCTTGCTGAAAACTCTCGGCAAAGCGGGTAAGCCAGTCATGCTGAAGCGCGGGCTAAGTTCCACCATCAAAGAACTGCTGATGTCCGCCGAGTATGTCGTCGCCCATGGCAATCCTAACGTTATTTTGTGCGAGCGCGGCATCCGAACCTTCGAGACGGCCACGCGCAACACCTGCGACATCGCCGCGGTTGCCGTATTGAACGAGCTTTCTCACTTGCCAGTGATTCTCGATCCGAGCCATGCAACCGGTAAGCGCAGCCTGGTGCCGCCGCTATGCCGCGCCGGCGTGGCTATCGGCGCGGATGGACTGATCGTCGAGTGCCATCCCAATCCGGAGAAAGCGATGAGTGATGGCGCTCAATCGTTGTCCTTACAGCAGTTCGCAAATATGATGAACGAATTGCAGCCCTACATCGCTTTGTGGAAGCAGGCCCGAGTCCATGAGGCGGTTGTAGCGTAGCGCGTAGCGCTACGCAGGATCAGATGCTTCCCTGACGGGGACTCTCACAGCCGCGTTCAGCGCTGCTGCCGCCGAACGTGTACTTCGCCGTTGCGAACTGCCACCTGTAACTTCGGTTGGGGGCTTGTAGCGGGTCCGGAAACCACAGATCCGTCCGTCAGGCAGAATTGCGAACCATGCCAGGGGCACTCGATCGTGCCGTTCTTCACCTCTCCTTCTGAAAGTGGGCCGCCCACATGGGAGCAGATATTCCCGAGCGCAAAAATCTGGCCGTCTTTTTTGAGCAAAAAGATTTCCACGCCGTTGACAGTTCCTTTCGAGGGCTTGCCCTCCTCGAGATCGGATTCATTGCAGACTTTCGTGTATTCCTCGGGAAGGTCATCGCGGTCGACGCTATGGTCCACGCCAATTCGGTGGCCATAGACCAGTTCGCCGCCGAGATACGAACTCGCCAGCACCATTCCGAGCCCCGCGAACCCGAGCCCGCGGCCGGCGCCGCGCTTATTTGCTTTTCGAAAAATATAAGAGCCGGTGTAGAGCAGGGCCGCCCCTACATTCAGCAATCCGTGCAGAGCGCCCAATCGCTGGTATTTACCCTCGGTATCGCTCCAGTCCGTCAGACCAGTCGCCGCTGACCCTACCGCGCCCGCCAGACCCACGAGCACGGCCGCATCCGCGCCGGCAGCGTATTCGGAACGCCCTCCGCACTCCAGAAGGTCGAGAACTGCCGCTGTGGTCCAACTACCAATCGGCACGTCGGTGATGGCTCCGTGCAGGGGGTGCCCCAACCAGACCCCGTGCAATGCATTCTTGACGGAGCGGGCGTTCGGCCCCATGGACCGGTAAGCGTCTTTGACAAGAGCCTGCCCTTTCTCCTGAATGGGCTGCAGCCATTCCTGCTTTTCTGTAAAGGCTGTGATCGGTTTTCTGCTCATACCCGTAGACGCTTTCCGCCGCAGTTCTTTGTGGGGGAACGCCCCGGAAATGTACGAGACGGCAGCGCTTTCACCGGGATAATCGATCTTGGCCTTGACGAGCAAACCCATTAGTATCACACTGTATTGATAATCATGCTCGGAGAGTTTGAATATATGCTGCTCGCTGCCGCCGTGCGACTAGGAGAAGATGCGTACGGCGCGGCGATCCGGCAGGAAATGGAAATCACAACCGGACGCCGATGCTCTATCGGAGCGCTCTATACAACGCTCGATCGGCTGGAAAAGAAAGGCCTGCTCAAAACCTGGATGGGTGAAGCTACACCGCAACGGGGTGGGCGCGCGAAACGGATGGTTCGAGTGACTGCGAAGGGCGTTCAGGAGGCGACCGCCTTTTATAACACCGTAGTGCGTGCGACTCGAGGTCTTTCCTGGGAAGTGAGCCGAGTTATGGTCCGGTTATGAATCGAATCTGGTGGTGGCTGGTGGACGTCCTATCCCGCGCACTCGACCCCGACGAACGGGCAGCGGTGCTCGGCGATTTCTCAGAGTCGCACGAGCCCGCCCCTCAGGCGCTGCGCAATCTGCTCGGACTAGTCGTCCGGCGGCAGGCAGTGTTGTGGAAGAATTGGCGGCCCTGGCTGGCTCTCGTAGGGGTGGTCGGCATACTCGGCCCGAAGCTGCTTCACATATCCGGCACGCTGTTGTTCCCGGTCTATATGGATCTTCGGACATACCGGCAACACGGCGTGCTCTACGGGACCGGTCTGAATACTCATGAGGAAGCCGCGGTACTTCTCTGCCAGGGACTAGCGCTACTCGTGTGGTCCTGGACGGGCGGCTTTGTGCTCGGCTCGCTGTCGCGAAGGACTATCTGGGTCTCCGGATCGCTATATTTTCTTTTCGGGCTGCTGCCGTTGCTGTTACTGCTACGATCGCTAATCCTGTTTCCACGGCAATTTCTGGGTCTGATCTATCGCCGCCAAGGATCGATTTTGCTGCTATTGACTTTGCTCACCGTTCTGGCGGCGACGCTATTGTTAGTTCCCGCGATCTCGGGGGTGCGCCACGGCCTCCGTAGGCTGGCGCTTAGTGTTCCTCAAGCCGGCGCATTAGCTACCGCGACCCTGGCCTTGATAGCGGCGGCGACCTGGACTGGCGGTTGGCCGCATGCGGCAGTTATTCGCTGGAGCGGCGGAACCTGGGACCCGAGCGCCGGCTGGCAAGATCGTCTGCTCACGTTCGCGATTGTCAGTTGGCCGGCCGGATATCTGCTCGCCACCGCAATCTTCCGGCGAGACAAGACGGCCGCGCATAAGAGGAGCGCTTAACCATGAAGGTCTTTGTAATTCTGACGATGAGTTTAGGCGCGATTTTCGTTGCCGGCCAAGCATCCAACGCTGCCGGTCAACCAGGCGCTCGTGCGGTGCTGCAACCAAACGCGGTTCGCAAGCCCGCACCGGATTTCACGCTGAGCGATGTTTCCGGCGTGACGGCGAAGCTTGTGGATTACCGCGGCAAAGTCGTTCTGCTTGATTTCTGGGCGACTTGGTGCGGCGGATGCAAAGAGGAGATTCCCTGGTTTTCGGAGTTTCAGCGAACATACGGCGGAAAGGATTTCGCCGTAGTCGGCGTTTCGCTGGACGATGGCGGTTGGAACGTTGTCAAACCGTTTCTCGCTCGCGCCAACATTCCTTACGGGATATTACTCGGCGACGAGGCAACTGCCCAGAAGTACGGAATCCAACCGATGCCCGATACATTTCTCATCGACCGAAAAGGAAGAGTGGCAGCGGCCTACGCCGGAGTGGTGGACAAAGCCAATATCGAGGCTAACATCAAGGCGGTTCTGTCTCAACGTTAGCCTAGTTTCTGGCGGCCAACTATAGTGACCGCTCCCCCTGGTCGCGGCTCAGTAAGCAATTCGCTGCGTCTGAGCCGCGCCGGCGGGAAGCGGGTTCAGGCATTCGGAAGGTTTGGATAGCAGAGACTCGCGCATACTTCGTAAGGCTGCTACCATGGCACGTCGATGCTATTCGATTGCGTTGTCACTCGGTTCCCCAATGAGCATTTTGGACCTGGCAGTCCGGTCAAAATAGTTCCGCCATGCAGCCGGCTCGAAGCTCCTGGAACTACCGGCTCAGATGTGCGCAAACAGCAGATGCCAGTTGGCTCATTCATCGCCAGACACATACTCCCCGAATGGATTGACGGGCGACGGCGATGGCCGCGGCGTGATTTCGGCACATGAAAGCCCGGCAAAAAGGCTTCGAGCGAATTCCGCCTGCTCCGGTGATTCGCATCATCCAGCCCTTTCAGGCGTTTGCCGAGAACAAGGCCGCGGGCGGCATTCTCCTTTTGGTCTGCACAGCGGCGGCGCTCGCTTGGGCAAATTCCCCCTGGGCTTCGTCGTACACCGCGCTCTGGCACACTGATTTAACGATAAGCGTGGGTGGCGCAGGGTTGCGCCATGATTTGCATTTCTGGGTCAACGATCTGCTCATGGCCATCTTCTTCTTCCTGGTTGGATTGGAAATCAAACGGGAAGTGCTGGTCGGCGAGTTGGCCTCTGTACGCCAAGCCATCCTGCCGATTGTGGCCGCGGCGGGAGGGGTTGCCATTCCCGCGATTCTCTACTCGCTTGTAAATGCCGGCGGACCCGGCGCCCATGGCTGGGGTATTCCAATGGCGACCGACATCGCGTTTGCGCTCGGCGTCATGGCGCTCCTGGGCGACCGCGTGCCCACTGCGCTGAAGGTATTTCTTACCGCGCTTGCGATTGTCGACGATATCGCAGCGGTAGTTGTGATTGCGCTGTTCTACACCACTGAGATTTCCTGGAGCGCATTAGGCGTTGCGGCGCTTTGCCTGGGAGTTCTCGTCACGATGAACCGCCTCGGCGCCCGCCACCCGCTCACCTATGCAATGCTTGGCGCAATTCTCTGGCTTGCGGTGTTGGCGTCGGGTGTTCATCCCACTATTGCCGGTATTGCGCTTGCGATGACGATCCCCTCGCGCACGCCACTCGACTCCCGGCAGTTCGTGCTGCGCGGCCGGCGCGTTCTCGACCACTTTGAACAAGCCGCCGAATCGGAGCGAAGCCTGATGAACGATGAACAGCAACAGGCCGCGCTTCTTGCATTGGAAGAAGCTTGTGAGAAGGTACAGCCACCGCTTCATCGCATGGAACGCGCGCTGCATCCATGGGTGACGTTTCTCATCATGCCCTTGTTTGCGCTTGCGAACGCGGGAGTCCCGCTCGGCGGAGATGTTGCCGGCGCGCTCTTGCAACCGGTGGCGCTTGGCGTTTTGCTCGGTTTGGTCGTGGGCAAGCCTCTCGGCATCACGCTAGCGTGCTGGCTTACGGTGCGGACGCGGGTCGCGTCTCTGCCGTCCGGTATCACCTGGCGTCACATCCACGCCGCATCCTGGCTCGGGGGAATCGGTTTCACTATGTCTTTGTTTGTGGCTGGCCTGGCCTTTAACGAGGAGTCGCTTCTCACGATGGCAAAGCTCGGCATTCTGTCAGCCTCTCTGATTGCCGGGATTGTCGGAGCTATGCTTCTTGCCCGCCAGCGACCCGCAGCGTCATAACGCTGCCTCTCCATTGGAAGTTTTCGTTGTGAAGTGCGATAGCATAACGAATCCATGCGTTACTTTCTATTACTCGGACTCATTGCACTTCCACTTCTCGCGCAAAACAAGCGCGTGTTCATCATCACGGATGCGGAAGGAGTTGCCGGCGTGTGCCGCCAGGAGCAAACTGATCCTAAAGATCCGGAACTGCGCCAACTCCTGACGGGCGAAATCAATGCGGCTGTCGAGGGATTCTTCGATGGAGGCGCAAGCGAAGTTTTCGTATGGGATGGACACGATGGAAGCGAAACCCTTTCCGCATTGACGATTGATCCACGAGCAAAGCTCGTCATGGGCAGGCTCGAATCCACCATGCTGATGGAGCGCCGCTTCGCTGCCGTCGCCTTTGTCGGCCAGCATCCGCGGGCCAATTCGCGCGGCGGTGTAATGGCGCACAGCTACAGCTCGTTAGGCATTCAGAATCTGCTGATGAACGGCAAACCCGTCGGGGAGGTGGAAACAAGGACCGCGCTTGCAGGCTGGTTCGATACCCCGGTCATCTTCCTGAGCGGCGATCAGATCGCGGCCGAGCAACTGCGCGCCATTGTGCCTGACGCCGAAACGGCCGTCGTGAAGGAGGGACTGGACAACTATGCTTGCATTTCGCTCTCAGCCGAAGCCGCGCGGAAACTGATTCGCGAGGGCGCCAAAAACTCGATGAGCAAATTGGGGCATATTAAGCCCTATAAGCTCAGCGGGCCGGTGACGTTTCAGATTGAATACACCAGCCGCCACGCGTTGCGCCAGGGTGCCGACTCGGGCCCTGGCGAGGAGGTGGTGGATGCTCGAACCATCCGGTTCCATGGCAAGGATTTTCTGGAAGCGTGGAAGCGGACGCCCCTTTAGTGGCGCGCTGTGCCCGTCATAGCACAAATTCGACGAGCGCCTATTCCGTTGAGCTATTAGCAGCTCCTTCATTTGGAGTTTCTGCCGGCGCCGTCGCTTCCAGTTTCTTCAGCTCAGCCTGTACTTTCTCCCACTTCCTCCGATGCTTCTTGGTCGTAATGGGAGCATTCGGATCGGAGTAGTAGTCGAGGATGTTCTGGCGCAATTCAACGGGAATCGGCAGCACCGATTTGTCGTCGGTGACCTTCGATAGCAGCTTTGCGTACGTCTTGTCGGTGAGCACATACCCGCCAGGGCGCACGCCTCCTCCTGTATCGAGATCGCGGTTCGCGAGATCGAGTTCGCCATGTGGGTCATTCCCAGCGCGAGCGAGCAGAGTGCGAAATACCGTGACACTGCGATTCATGCTGTTGATGTAAAGATCTTCCGTCACCGGCGTCGGCGCCTGGATTGAGAGCGTCTTCAGAAAGCCGACTTTCGGGATGATGCGGATGACGACAGCCACCACATGTCCGGTGAAACCCGGCGAGCGATACCTGCTACTCCAATTCTTCCGGTAATCCGCTTTCTCGATACTTGATAGAAACTGTGCGCGCCTCGCGTTAGGAATTTCCTGCGGGAGGTCGTTGCAAAGTATCACGACTGTTCCCCTGGCAAACAGCGGCAGAAGTTTTCTGACCGCATAGCGGTAACTCTCGATCGCTGAGCGTTGCGGGCCGAGAATATCGCGCACCCTCAGCCCGTAGGTTGCAAAGAATGCCCGGTCGAGCAGTGAGCGGGAGACCCGAAATCCGATGTGTTTATGGTATGCGTCCGGGGCGTATCGCTTCTGGCAAATCTGCGCAATATCAAGCCCGAATTCGACGCGTATGTGGTCGTGAGGAGCGTCCTCATAGGTAACCACCGGCCCGTACTTTTTCGCGAGTTTGGGAAACGTTAGGGCAGTTCCCGGGTTAATCGCCGCCGAGTGGCCAATGGAATCGCCCACGTAATGCGACAGGGCTCCAATCGCGAAAGCGTATTCGTCTACGGTTTTCGCGTCGTGCAGCAGGGCCATCATAAAATCGCCGGTCCGCACGTAATGGGTGAGGTCGCTGAAGATCTTTTTGCCGAACGGGTAATATCCGAGGTCCTGAATGACGCAGCCTCCGTAGGCGTAAGCATGCGCCTCTTCGAGTTCCGCCTCCGTTGTGTGGGGAAACCGCTTCAGCAACAGTGGGCGAATGGAATCGTTCCAAGTCAGATCGATAAGCTCCTCGTGGGTGAAAACAGCGTAGCCGTATGAGGGCCGAACGAACACGAGCGTTAGGAGACACATAAGCAGAGTTCCTAACGCTCTAGCGTTGGTTTGTTTCACCGTCCTCCGATCGCTCTCCCTGAACTATAGACGCCCGTCGGAGATGATCTTCAACATTAAATCAAGGCGGTAAAGATACGGCGCATCCACGCGGAATCGCCTGAAGCGTCAAACACCCCAGCTATAGTCTTCCACCAACGCATCGCGCTGTTCGTCTTTTCCTTGCAAGCGGATCAGTTCGAGGCGCAGCGCGTCTACCAGCGCATACCAGCTTGCCGCGATGACGTTGTCGGAAATACCCACCGTCGTCCAACTATGTTCGTGATCGGACCATTCAACCAGTACCCGAACCTTCGATTCGGTACCGCCTTTCGCGCCGAGCACCCGAACCTTGTAATCGACCAGCCGGACGTCGGAGATGGCCGGATAGCGTGCCGAGAGGCACTGGCGAAGGCAAACGTCAAGCGCGTTCACAGGACCTTGGCCGGTTGCGGTGGCCGAATGAACGTTACCGTTCACCCGAAGCACAACGTTGGCGGTCGTCACGGTTTCGTCTTCCGCGACGAGCTTGGTATTCACTTCATAGCTGACAACATCGAAGGGGTGGAACGAGGGATTAGCGGCTTGACGCACAAGCAGCTCGAAGGTGCCTTCGGCCGCTTCAAAATCATAGCCGAGATATTCCATGTGCTTAACGCGCTCCAGCAGTTGGCGAGTATCGGTTTCTCCTAGGCGGTCGGTCAGACCGTGCTGCTGTAATTTATAAGCGATATTGCTGCGGCCGGACAGGTCGCTGAGTAGCACGCGCTGCCGGTTGCCGACCGCCTCGGGATGAACGTGTTCGTACGTCGTCGAATCTTTCAACACGGCGCTCACGTGAATGCCGCCCTTGTGCGCGAAGGCGCTCTGGCCGACGAACGGCTGGTCCCGGCGCGGCGGCAGATTCGCTAGTTCAGCTACGTAGCGCGCGAGATCGGTCAGGTTTTCCAGGTTCTCGCGGCCCACGGTTGTATGGCCAAGCTTCAACTCGAGATCCGCGATCACCGAGCACAGATTAGTATTGCCGCAGCGCTCGCCATAACCGTTGATACAGCCCTGGACATGCGTAACGCCCGCCTCGACAGCGACGAGCGTATTTGCTATCGCGACATCCGAATCGTTGTGAGCATGAATGCCCAGAATTCCGTCAAATCGCCGGCGTACTTCGGCAACGATCTCCTGGAGACGCATCGGCAGCGTTCCGCCGTTCGTGTCGCACAGGCAAAGCACGTCAGCCCCCGACATTTTCGCGGCTTCAAGCGTTCGCAGGGCAAAGTCCGGATTCGCCTGGTAGCCATCGAAAAAATGCTCCGCGTCGTAGATGACCTCGCGCCCATGCGACTTAAGGTACGACACGGTTTCGGCGATCAACTTCCGGTTTTCTTCCTCGGTGATCCCCAGCGCTCGGTGTACGTGGAAATCCCAGGATTTTCCGAAGATGGAGATCGTCTGGGTTTCCGCGGCGAGCAGCGCGGCCACGCTCGGATCTTTGTCGACGGGATACTTAGCAAACCGCGTGGCGCCGAATGCCGTCAACTTGGCGTGTTTTAGATTCAAACTCTTAGCGCGCGCGAAGAACTCTTTGTCCCTCGGATTCGAACCGGGCCAGCCGCCTTCGATATAGTCGATGCCGAAATTGTCGAGTTTCTCCGCAATCAGGAGTTTGTCCTCAACCGAAAAGGAGACAGACTCTCCCTGAGTGCCGTCCCGCAGCGTCGTATCGAAAGTATAAATCTTCATCTGTGCTCGCCTATCTATCGTCAGTTCGTTCCAAAAACAAAAGGCCACCGGCTGGTTCAACTACCCGCCGATGGCCTCTTCAGAGAAAAATGCGCGTCCAAAAGAGTCTCAGGCGGGGCTGCTAATGCCCGCGCCGATAATAATGCCGAGTGTAAGGAAAGTCAGCATTGAGACTAGATGGATCTTTTCTGAGTATAGAACAACGCATCGGCGCTTTCAAATTAAGTCTTGTTAACTTGCAGAAGAAGCCTCGGAATTAAGTTAAGCAGGAATACAAGGCCGCGCATCTCTCATCGACACGCTCCAGCCGGCATAGCCGCGCGATTTTGATCCAGGATCGTCTTCCACGGTGAACAGGATGTCAAGCCGCCGGCCCGGTTGAAACAGGTCGATCCGGTCGCCAAAGTTCCAGGCCGTAAAGAACAGGAGCCGTCCCTGCTGTCGCAAGGGCGTCTTCAGATGCTTGCCATCTCCGAGGATTTTTGGCGGACCGGCGACCTCGACGTTCTCGCTGCAGAACAATGGCGTAGGATTACCGAAACCAAACGGGGCGAGCGAAAAAATTCCGTCAATAGCGCGTTCCGTTAGCTCGGGGAAAGCGGCGTCCGCATCGACGACATATTGCGGCCGCATGTCGTCCGCCCTAAGACGTGCACGCGCGTAAGCATCGAAACGGCGGCGGAACTCCGTCACGGATTCTCGCGCGATCGTCAGCCCTGCCGCCTGGCGGTGGCCGCCGAATTTGCGGAAAAGGTCCGGCATCGTCTCGAGCGCTTCGAGCAGATGAAAGCTCGGGATGCTGCGCCCGGAGCCTGAAAGCAAACCCTCTTCGGCGGCGTCGCTCAGCACGAATACGGGACGGCAGAAGCGCTCGACCAAGCGACTGGCGACGATGCCCACCACCCCGAGATGCCAGCCGGATTCGGCGAAAACGAGAGCGGCGCACTCTTCGTCAAACGGTGATTCCTGGCAGCGGTCAAGAATGTTTTGGACGATCACGGCTTCGGCCTCCTGGCGCTCGCGATTGAGTACGTCGAGCTGCGACGCGAGTTGGCGGGCACGTTCGGCATCTTCGGTGAGGAACAGGTCGATCACATCCATCGCGCTATCCATCCGGCCAGCCGCGTTGATTCGCGGAGCAATGCGGAATCCGACCTGATGGGTGGATGGCGGCACTCCGTCCGTCAAACCGGACACACCGATCAGCGCGCGAAGACCAGGATTCCTAACCTGACGGAGCCCGGCTACTCCGCGCCTCACGATCACGCGATTTTCGCCGGAGAGCGGCACGATGTCCGCGATGGTGGCGATTGCGACCATCTTCAAAAATGAATCGAGCAGACGCAACTGCCGGTCACGCGGAAATGCGCTGGCGGCAAACAGCGCCTGAATCAGCTTGAAAGTAACGCCCGCGCCGCAAAGGTTCTTCTCCGGATAGTCGCAATCGGATCGGTTGGGGTTTAACACCGCAAGCGCCGGCGGCAGTTCCGCTTCGGGCAGGTGGTGGTCCGTCACGATTACATCAATACCCAGTTCCCTTGCCTGCCGGACGACTTCGGTGGCGCGAATGCCGGTATCCACGCTCACGATGAGCTTGACGCCTTTCGCGGCTGCCGCTTCGATCACTTCGGCTCGCATGCCATACCCGTCGCGGAGCCGGTGCGGCACATGAAATTCCGCACGCGCATTCAGCAGATCGAGCGCCTTCTTCAGAATGACGATGGAAGTCGTGCCGTCGACGTCGTAATCGCCATAAAGCAGAATTTGATCCTGGCGTTCGATCGCCTGCCGTAGCCTCTCGACCGCAACATCCATGCCGCGCATCAACAGCGGATCGTGCAGCGACGAAAGCGAGGGATTCAGAAACCCGGCCGCGCGATCTGAACTCGTGAAACCGCGATGCGCAAGAACGCGCGCGGCCAGCAGGCCGATTCCAAGCTCTCTCTCAAGCGTGAGGACAACGGCGGGATCGGGTGCGGAACGAATCCACCGCGCCGGACGGCGCGTATAGGGAACAGCGGAAGCACCAGCCATCAATTGCGGGAAAAATAGCCCGGGATAGGCCCTTCCTCTTCGTCGTCCTCGAAGTCTTCAGATTCGCCTACGGTGACATCCGCGAAGATGTCTTCGAAGTCTTCATACCAATCCGTTCGCGCCTGGTAAACGTAAACGTGATTGATGTATTCGAAATAGAGCTGCAGTTCGCAGGAGAAGCCTTCGTACTTCTGCAGATCACGGAGACGAAGCTCGTAGCTCCGCTTCTCCTCGCGGCCGAGATCGGATTCCTCCAGCCGCTCCAGCGTTTCGTCAATCCCGTCCTGTGAAAAGACGTGCTCGTAGAACACAATCAGCTTGACGCCGGTCTTGCCGGCGGCGTCCAGAAAGCCGCGAAAATCGGGGCTGCGCTTTGTATCCCAGTAGATGAGGTTGATGCCTTCGGCCGAACCATCGCTGAGGAAGACGGCGAAATCCTCTCGCTGCAGATGAGCTAATATCTCGCCTTTCAAAGATTCCAGATCAACCCTCATTCGCTTCACACTAGCAGATTGTGAGCTGCCGCTTGTGAATTCAGAGAGGCGCGTCTTCAAGAGCAATCTCACATTTCACTGCACTCTGCTGTAAGCTCCCCGACTCGAATATGTGATTCCAACCTGAAATTAATACTCAAAAACCACCGGAACTGTGAGGATAAATCCGTTAAAGCACTTAAGTTCTCGCGAAATTGCTACGATTTGACCAACGTAATAGATTTCCGGGTGGAAATCAGGAGGTAGGGTGATTCGCGCCTTTTTGCGCACCCGCACAGCGCTGTTGCGCGCCGTGCTGGGCTTCTCTTTCGTGTTTATCTGCCAGGGGCAATCCATGCCGTCCCGTGTGTTGCCTCGAAAATCAAGGCAAGCAATCCGTAGCCGGATGCAGCAGCCGCCGAGCCAGCGAATGGAACTCGGCCGCGCCCCAAGGTTCCACATGGGAAGAGTTACAGATGCGGAACGCCATCTTCCGGTCCCCAACCCATCGGTGATCCGCGTGGGAGCCAATCGCGCTTTAGCGGCGGCGTCGCTCGCGGACGGGCAATGGCAGACGGCTTCCGACGGCACTCCCGTCTGGCGGGTCGACATCCAGTCCGAAGCAGCTATCGGCATCCGGCTTCACTTCTTGAATTTCTCTGTCGGTTCCGGACAAGTGTGGGTACACGACACGGGTTCGCCTGCGCGGCAAGTCTTTGGACCATACACAAACCGGGGCCGCAACAATGATGGGAACTTCTGGACTGAAGCAATTTTCTCGGACACCGTGGAAGTCGAATATCAGCCCGCCTCCGGATTTTCGAGCGTGGGCCACCCGCCATTCGGAATATCCGAATTGACGCACTTGTGGCAGTTGGGACCGTATTCTGACAACGGAGTTCCTCCGTCGGGCGGCTTCATCAAAGCCACGGGGCCCCTTCCCAACTTGAGCTGCTTTGTTGATGTCGGATGCGAGGCGGATTTCAGTCATGCCGATATCGCAGCACGGGCCACCGCATTCCTGATATTTAACGGGCTTGCCTGCAGCGGAACAATGCTGAACGCGCCAAATGGAGCACCGCTCCTACTCACGGCTGGGCATTGCATTAACAACGAGACGGATGCCAGGGCTACCGAGGCGTTCTTCAATTACCGAACCAAACAGTGCTCCCAATTCGCAACGGGACTGAAAACGGGCATAGAACTAGCTTACTTCGGCTCAATCTCGGCGGAGCACCTCCTTTCGTATGCCAACGAACCGTTCATTAGTACGACATCGACAAGTACAAGTTACAGTCCAGCCGCCTCAGACCTTGATTACGCGCTCTTACAGTTAGAAGTTTTTTCGAATTACGGCGATATTGCCCTGGCTGGCTATTCGGCCGAAGATCTCCCCCTCGGTTATGGATTGACCTCCGTTAGCCATCCGCTCGCGTTGCCTCTTTCCTACGCGTGGGGAGAGAACATTTCATCTGCGTTCCTGAATGCTTGGACCGTCTTCTATCAATCCAGTGGCAGAATCGATCACGGATCCTCTGGATCCGGCATTTTCGATCAGAGTGACCGTTTAGTCGGCGTTCTGAGCACGGGCAATAATCCACCGGATCCGAAGCAAACATCTTGCGACCTTCCGAACGGGCTTTACACAGCCTACACGAAATTCGCTCCGATCTATGGCCAGATCAAAGATTTACTGAACAAGCCACTTCCGCCTCTCTCGCCGTTACCGGTAAACTCTTCCGAGTTCTACGCATCGCCTAATCCGATTGACGTGACGGACGGTTCCGGCCTCGGGCAAACAACCCTTCACGTCAATATTCCGCCCAACATTGCAATTACCCATGTTGAAATTCACTTGGGATCTCCCGATGGCCCGCTCCTTTCCTATACGGGTCCGGTTGCTACAGTACCGACGAAGAAATGGGTCACGGACGGAATGGTGTTCTATCTTCAGGACGTTACGCAACCGGGATGGCAAAACACGCTAGCGACGGTAACAGTAAACTTTTCAAAGGTCTCATTCGAAGCGCGTCCGGCTTACGTTTTGGCTTCGGGAAACTCTCCAGTGGGCCAAACAACGTTAGCCTAGAATGCTCCGAACGCGAGCCGGGTGGCAATCCGGGTCGGTTCGCCTACCGGCGCCCTTATGGCTCTGATGCCCTCCATCGGGGAAGCCCCGACGGGACATTGGGTCACCGATGGAATGCCTTTCTACCTACTCGACGCCTCCGACGGATTAAATGGCGATCCGGTGTTGGGAGTCCTGACGGTCCAGGTCGGCGCCGACCCGGCCGCGACAGGCAGCACACAGAGCGCTGCTCTCTACGCTCAACCTAATCCTGTTGCCGCTTACAACGGCGCGGAGTACGCCACAACAACTCTCACTTGGAATCCTGGCACACCCAGAATGGTCGAAGTTCACGTGAACTCACCCGATGGGCCATTGTTTGCACGAACCTACGGACCAGGGACGGCCGCAACCGGCCCTTGGGTAGCCGACGGCATGGTATTTTACCTCGTGGATGTCTCTCAGGGCGCGCCGATCACGCTGGCTACTACCACGATGAAGGTGTATCACTACTAAACTGACCTCGTGGGCACAGAGCGGCTTTATTACACCGACTGCTATCTGGCGGATTTCGATGCGGAGGTCGTAAGAACTGAAAAGGATGGAGCGGTCGTTTACCTGGACCGCACGGCATTCTACCCGGCATCCGGAGGGCAGCCGCAGGACCTGGGACTCTGCGGTGGGATGCCTGTTTCCGGCGTAATCGACCAGGATGAGGAGATCGCCCACGTACTGGGCGCGCCCATCTCCGCCGGCCGGGTTCAGTGCTCCATCGATTGGCCGCGCCGCTACGATCACATGCAGCAGCATACCGGGCAGCACCTTCTTTCAGCCGCGTTCGTGGCGCAATGCGGGTTCAGAACAGTGAGCTTCCATCTCGGCCCCGACCTCTCGACGATCGACCTGGAAACGGCAGAGTTGAGCGATAGCCAAGTGGAGCAGGTTGAAAACCGCGCCGCGCAATTGGTCAGGGACGCCCGGCCGGTGCGCGTTGGCTTTGAAGAAGCGCCTCTAGCGAACGCCCTGCGCAAGCCTAGCTCACGTACGGGAGTGCTGCGCATTATCGAGATCGAAGGCCTAGACCGGAGCGCCTGCGGCGGCACCCACGTGCGTTCCACCGCCGAACTCGGGCCCATCTTGATCCGGAGGCGGGAAAAATTGCGGGGCAACGTTCGCGTTGAATTCGTGTGCGGCGACAGGGCGCTCGCACGCGCCAGAAAAGACTTTCATCTGCTCGGTGAAACGGCGCGGCTTTGTACGGCTGCGATCGACGATTTGCCGCGCCATGTGGATTCGCTCCGGGAACGCTTAGCGGAAGCGGAGAAGCAGCGTCAGAAACTCGCGGCCGATCTCGCGGAAGCGGAAGGACGGCGGCTTTGGGAGTCGACAAAACCGGGGCTCGATGGCATCCGCCGGCGCGTGCTCGATGTCGATTCGATCCGCGAGAGCACGCGCGCGCTCGCTCAGTCGTTTATCTCTGCCGGGCAGGCAGCTCTTCTTGTGCGTGGTCGAGACCCATTCACCTTATTGTTTGCGGCCTCTTCAGATTCGAATCTGCATGCCGGCAACCTACTGAGAAATTCCCTGCAGAAGTACGGGGGCCGCGGCGGCGGCTCGGCCACCATCGCGCAGGGGACGCTGCCCAACACCGCCTATGCCCGCGACGTTTCGTGCGATCTCGGATTTGAAGAATGAGGGCCGCCGCTATATCGCGGCGCTGAGCGCTTCACACATAATGCTGCGCGGGGCCGATTCGCCGGCCCACGTTTCGAACTGTTGCGCGGCTTGCTCCAAAAACATCTCGTGCCCGCAGATCACGGTTGCGCCCTGCTCTCGGGCCTTGCGGATCAGCACCGTCTCCCGCGGGTTATAAACCATGTCAAACACCACCCCGCCTGGAATTCGATCCATGAACAGGCAGGCATCCGTTTTCGGGTACATCCCGACCGGCGTAGCATTGACTAACACGTCGTATGTTCCTTTAGAAGCCTCTGAGATTGGCTTCATCTCGGCACCGACAGCCTTGGCGAGGATCTGCCCTCGCGCCAGATCGCGGCCTGTAATCGTCAGTTCCGCACCGGCGTCTTTCAAACCGAAAGCCGCTGCCCGCGCCGCGCCCCCATAGCCCGCCAGCAACACCTTGGCTCGTGAAATTCGCAGATGCCGCTCCAGCGGCTTCAAGACGCCCGCCACATCGGTATTTGTGCCGCGCCACTTCCCCGCCCTGCGCCATACTGTGTTGACCGCGCCAATGCGCCGCGCGAGCGGCTCGATGACGTCCAGATAGCGCACGATCTTCTGCTTGTGCGGAATCGTCACGCTGAAACCCGCCACCGGCAGCTCCGCCGCGAACTTCATCCAATCACCGAGTTGGGCGGAGGACACCAGAAAGGGAAGATACACCGCGTCGATCCGTCGCGCGTGGAAAGCACGATTGTGAATCTGAGGAGATTTCGAATGAGCAACCGGATCGGCAATTACTCCGTACACACGGGAATGCTTGCTTAACTTATCGGCACGATAGAGGCTGCGCATCGACTTTACTGGAATCTGGCCCGGAGCCGTTCCTTGGCCCTCAATCGGAGAAGCATAGGTAAAAAGGCACCCGGCGGACAGAGATAAAACTCTTGTCGATAGGCCTTGCTCTCCCATTGCAAACGCAATGAGCGGAACCTCTCGCTGAGCGCGGACAAATTCACACATTCGCAGATTGTCGCCGGGTTTGCGGGCAGTTGTCACCAGCTTGTAGGCATCAGCGTCGATCCGGCGCAGCCTGCGCCACGGCGCCATCAGCGCCGGCGTGCTCTCGAAATTGTGATACGACACGATCAACGACGCATGCTGTCGTAGTTCCGGCAACCGCTTCTTTAGCGGTTCCGCGTGCTCTACTTCGAGATCTATCAGTTCGGCCCCAGCCGAAGCCGCATTGCGCAAAATGGAGAGCTGCTGATCGACGGAACCTGTAAAGCCACCGCGATTGAGGTGATGCCGGCACGTCGCGAGAATACGAACATCCGGATGCCGGCGCCTCAGCCGCTCAATGATGGCGATAGCCGATGCCGGCTCGTCGAGACAATCGAGGCGAAACTCCAGAAATGTGTTGCCGTCGCGGTACTCGCGTTCCGCGGCACGCAGCAATGCCTGAGCATCGGGGAATCCCAGCGCGACGCAGATACGCGGCAGCGATTTAGCGGGTAGCGGCATGAAATGGGGGTCCCGTCTACAGTTCCGCAAATCAGGAATGCCGCAGGAGGGGAGAAACAACAATTCTACCCTAGAAAGGACTATTGCGCGCTGGTTCGAATTCTCTCGATTGCCCAACGGTTTCTATCGAAGCAAACCGAACGCGGCACCGCCCGCGCTGGTGCGCGCGCTCGACCGTTGCTCAAAAAGCGGCAGTTACCGCCGCGCCGGAGAGGGCTTCGTGCTCGCCGAAGCGCCCAGCGCCTTGAGTTGTTGTGATGACCGGCGCGCCTCTTCCGTGCCAGGATATTTCGACATGATTTGGCGGAATTCTTGCACCGCGCCGGGGCGGTCGCCTGTCTTGACCAGCGTCTGGCCTTTCAAATACATCGCGCTGCGCGTCTTCGGATTGTCCGGATATCTTTCTTCGACAGCGCTGAGCGCCTTGAGCGCGTTATCGTAATCGCCGCGGTTGTAATAGATCTGGCCGACGTAGAATTGTGCCGATGGAGCGTAGTCGGTGTTCGGGAAATACGTCAGGTAATCTTGATATTCCTTCAGAGCCAGATCGGAATTGCCACCGAGGCGATCCCGCTCGGCATTGGTCCATGACGATTCGGCAGTCATGCCGGGAGGCGGAGTGGCGGCCCCAGGCGCGCCGGGAGCGGCTGGAGGATTTTGCGATAGCGTGATCTTATTTCCGAGATCGGTGACTTTGGCGTCCAACTGAGAAAGACGCGAGCCAAGATCGCCAATCGAACTCTGCAGGCCATGAACATTATCCGTGAGACTGTCTACTTTGTTCCCGAGGCCTAGCACGGGCTGAAGCTGCTGTCCCACGCTTTGGCCGACCGACGATTGGATATTCGCGACGGAACTGCTGGCTTTGCTGCTGTTGTCCTCGGTCTGCTGCAACAACAGCGTCAGTTGCGCCATCTTTTCGTCGAGAGTGCGCTGCACCTGCCTTACTTGATCCTGCAGGATGGCCACGTCGCGCTGCAATTCGACGATTTCCTTGCTTGCTCCGAAACTGAAGCTCGCGAAGACGCACAAAAGAAAAGCG
>JAICLJ010000136.1 GCA_025927575.1 Bryobacteraceae bacterium
GCCGTGTAGCCGTAAAGCCGTTCGGCTCCGCCATTCCAGGTTTCGATGATGCCGTCGACCGATTTACCGATGATGGCATCGTCGGAAGAATCGACGATGGCGGCAAGATGGGAGGCTGCCCGCTGGAACTTGACACGATCGGTGACGTCGCGCGCGACGTGCGATGCGCCGATGATCTGGCCTTGCCGGTTGCGAATGGGCGAAACTGTCAGAGAAACGCTGATGCCGCGTCCGCCCTTGCGAACACGTGGAGCCGCGAAATGATGAACGCACTCGCCCGCTTGAATTGCGCGAAGGATGCTCTGCTCTTCGCCCAAGCGATCGGGCGGAAGCAGTATTTGCATCGTGTTGCCGATCATCTCGGCCGCGGAATAGCCGTAAATGCCCTCGGCGCCACGATTCCAGGTCTGCACGAGGCCGGTCAGATCCTCGGCAATGATAGCGTCGTTGGAGGATTCGACAATTGCCGCCAGCCGGGCAATCTCCGCCTCGTCAATGCCGCGATCGGCTCGCATACAGCTAACCGTGATTTTAGCGGAAAGGAGAAGCTGAAGGGAGGAGACGGGCGACAGGAGGCGGAATCGGCAACGGCGGCGAAACCGTTCACGTCACAATAAGAATAGAAATGACGTTTCGTTTCATCCTGGTTCTCCTCGGCGCGGCGCTGGCATTGCGGGCGCAGCAGTCCATGTCCGTCGCGCAGTTGAAAGAGATGATCCGGTCGTCCATCGAGCTGAAGCAAAGCGATAAGGCAGTCGCCAGTTTCCTGAAGAATGTCACGTTGACGGACAAGCTGGACGACCGCGTCATCGAACAGATGCAGGGCCAGGGCATCGGGCAAAAGACCCTCAAGGCACTAGACGATCTTCGCGATAATTCGGCGAATCTGAAACCGCCGACAAAGCAGGAACTCGCCGCGGCAGCGCCAAAAACCTACAAGCAACCGCCACCGCCGGATTCGGTGCACCAAAGGGAGCTTTTGGACCAGATGCGGCAGTATGCGAGCAGCTACACCCAGAACCTGCCGAACTTTCTCTGCGCCCAGGTGACACGCCGCTATGTCGGGTTCCGCGGAGAAGATCCGAACCGGCTGATGGACACCGTCACGGCGAAGCTGAGCTACAACGAGGGACGCGAGGATTACAAAGTCTACCTGGTCAACGATCGGATGGTGAACACGAGCATTGACAAGCTGGGCGGCGCCGTCTCGACAGGCGAGTTCGGCTCGTTGATGAAAGACGTTTTCGATCCCGCGACCAAAGCGGATTTCGGGTGGGACCATTGGGGAAGACTGCGCGGCCGGAATCTCGCCGTGTTCAACTACTTCATTGACAGCGGCCACTCGCACTTCACGCTTGATTATGAGCGCGGGGCGCAGCGCATTGTCACGGCATACAAGGGCCTCATCTACGCGGACCAGTACACCGGCGTCATTTACCAGATCACCTTCAATGCTGTCGATGTGCCGCCGGGTTTTCCGATCCGCAAAGCACAGACAAAACTGGATTATGATTTTGTCGATATCGGCGGCAGCAAATACCTCGTGCCGCTAAAAGCAAGGGTGATGATGCATACGGCGGATAACGTCAACACGAGGAACGAAGAGGAGTTCACGCTATACCGGAAGTTTGGCACCGAATCCAATATCACCTTTACTCCACCGCCGTTGGATGAGAGCAAGACAACGGAACAACCGCCGGACTCGTCGGAGCAGCCCGGGAAAAATGGCGAGGCACAACAGCATCAACCGGCGAACGGCACCAATCCTACCGGGCTTCCTCCGCCACCTGCGCCGCCGCCTCCGCAATAGCGTTCAGAACAATCTCGTTTGCCAGAGGCCGGTTCGCATCGTCGATTTTAATGAGCTTGATACGGCCCCGTCCCCAGGGCGTCCAGCGCTGATAGGTGCGTTCGGATGCATATCCGGCGAACACGGCGACCAGTGGCACGGCTCCAGCGGCCGCTACGTGCTGACCCGCTGAGTCGTAGCCGAAATAAAGGCGGCTCTGAAGGATATGGCTTGCAAACGAGGCGAAGCTGCCATCATGTACGAACAGGTTCTTGTTCGCCAAACGCTCCGCCAGACGATCGACACGACTGGCTTCTTCACCGCCGCTACCTCTGTCGACAATCACTGTCCTGCCACCCGCTAGAAGCGCGCGAACAGCTTCATATTCGAAATCATCGCTAACGCGCTTGGCCGGATTCTCGCCGACGCCGAGACTGACCGTAACGTCTGCTGTCTTTTGGCGGGTTGGCGGCGCGAGATACGGCGCAAGCCCGCGAACCCCGAGTGTTTCCTCAATCCATCGTGCGGTAAGGACAGGCAACGGGTCGGGCGATTCAGGAGCATAAGACCGGCTTTCGAAGAACAAATACTGCTTTTCGTCGCAGACGGGTAGCAGGCCGAGCTGGGTCAAGCGAGAATCCGGATCGATCACGAGCGTGTCCGGATCATCGACAACAGCACGAACCTCTTCCGCGGCAAGCAGACGATCTTTCAACAACGCCGATCGCCCGTATGAGATCGAGATCGGTTTCACGCGAGAATCGCAAGCGAACAATTCGGCGTTTTTGGCTGGTCCTACAAAACAGATGAGAGCACCCTGAAAACGCTCTTTCGCCGCCGCCAACACCACGCTGGTGACGGCGACGTCGGCGCCCAGCGTCACGCGGGAAAGCACGCATATCCGCTTCGGGCTGCCACTGTAGCGCCCCACGGAGCGAACGCGCGCGTACCGATTCAGAATTTCAGGAGCTGAATGCCCGGGAAGCAATCGCTCCGCTACCGCGGCGAACACTTCCGTGTACGCGCGTGTTGCCGCCGGATCGAAGAGATCGCACAGGGGTTCGACGAGGTCGCGGAAGAAAGTGCGAGTGACCTCCAGCGCTCGATCTTTAGAATCGCAGGCAGCTCCGCGAACCAGTTCGCTGAGATCCTCGGAAGGCTGCGGTTCACTGGCGAGAGCGGAAGCAAGCGCGGCGCGAGCAAGCTCAGCGAGCGGCTTGTGCGAAATCGATGCCATAGAGCAAAGACAAACTTACAGATATTTCCCGATCAGCAGTTTCAGGCGATCTTTGGCTGCTTGCGGGATAGCATCTTTGTTGGTCAAAATCGCATGTTTTAGCGCCGAACCACAGCCGCAAGTGCGTGATTTCGGCATGTTTTTGACGGCTTCCCGCACGGTTTTTTGCGCGTTGTCGGCATTTTTGAGCAGGTTTGAAATTACTTCATCGATGGTGACCGCATCATGGCCTGCGTGCCAGCAATCGTAGTCCGTCACCATTGCGAGCGTGACGTAACAGATCTCGGCCTCACGGGCCAGCTTCGCTTCCTGCAGGTTGGTCATGCCGATGATGTCCATGCCCCACTGGCGATAGACATTCGACTCGGCGCGCGTCGAAAACGCCGGTCCTTCCATGCACAGATATGTGCCGCCTTTCTTGCCCGTCACTCCGGCCGCGGCACAGGATTTTTGCATCAGCTCGGCTAATTGCGGGCAAATGGGATCGGCAAAAGAGATGTGTGCAACGATGCCGCCCCCGAAAAATGTCGAAATACGGCCACGAGTACGGTCGAAGAACTGATCCGGAATCACGAACTCGAGCGGCTTGTGTTCTTCCTTCAGGGATCCCACGGCGCTGACGGAAAGAATACGCTCAACCCCGAGCTGTTTCATGCCATGAATGTTGGCGCGGAAATTCAGCTCTGATGGCAAAATGCGATGGCCGCGTCCATGCCGCGCGAGAAAGGCCACTTTCTTTCCTTCCAGCCGGCCGACGATAAAAGCATCAGAAGGATCGCCGAAGGGAGTTTCGAGGCGAACTTCTTCCTGCGCCTGAAAACCCGACATTGAATAAAGCCCGCTGCCGCCGATAATGCCAATTTCTGTTTGTGATTCCAAGTTGCTCATATCTCCTTTGGGCCGCCCGAAGCGCGTACGGCCCTACAAACCTTCTATTGTGTCCTGCCGGGTTAGCGCTGAATGAGTTCGAGCAAGACGCCGCCCGTGGATCGCGGGTGAACAAATGCGTATTCATGGCCGCCCGCGCCGATTCGGGCCTCGTTCAGCAGTGTGGCGCCGGCGTTCTTTAGTTGAGCCACAGTAGCGGCGAGGTCGTCGACTTTGAGGGCGATATGATGCAGCCCGGGGCCGCGCTTCTCCAGAAATTTTGCGATCGTGGAATCGTCTTCGGACGGCTCCAGCAATTCGATTCGCGGGGAACCGGTGCTATCGCCAGCCGGCAGCATGGCGACACGAACGCTCTCCGCTGCGACCGTTTCGCGGCCCTGGAGCGGCATCCCGAGCTGCTGCTGCCAGAAAAGTAGAGCTTCGTCCAGGCCGCGCACAGCGATCCCGAGATGATCTATTTCAATACTCACGATGGTTCGCCTTTCCCTTCGAGCGCCAGCCGAATCAAATTCTCTACCGCTGCGAATGGATCGACTTCGCGGCGCGCCACTCGATCGGATTGCTCAATAATCGCGGACTTCGGGACCGCCGATAAGAGCCGTTCACGAAGCATCTCGCGAATGCGTGCAGTCCAGATGCCGGCTCGATCGCGAGCCCTGCCTTTCTCCTCGAAGATCGAAACGGCTGCGCTCAGCAACTCTTCAATGCCCTGCCCTTTTGTTGCGATCACACGGTGGATCGGCGCCGGCGACACATCACGATTCTTACCCGACAGGCTCTGGACGAAACGAATTTCCTGCTCCAGACGCTCGACGCCGGGAAGGTCGGCTTTGTTGATGGCAAAGATATCTGCCACCTCCATCACTCCCGCCTTAATGGCCTGGATATCATCGCCCTGTCCAGGTACGAGCACGACAATGGTGACATCGGCCAAGCGTGCGACGTCGATTTCATCCTGGCCGACGCCCACGGTTTCGATCAGCACAAAATCCCAGCCGGCAGCGTCGAGCAGCAGAGCAAGGTCGAGCGTCGCGGAGGCAATGCCGCCGAGTTGCCCTCGCGTCGCCATGGAACGGATGAAGACGCCGGGGTCGGAATGATGTTCCTGCATCCGGATGCGATCGCCTAGGATGGCGCCGCTAGAAAACGAGCTGCTTGGATCTACAGCCAGAACTGCCACACTTTTCCCGTTCTCCCGCAGAGTGCGGATCAAAGCGCTGACGAGGGTGCTCTTGCCCGCCCCGGGCGGCCCGGTAATTCCGATCGTTATCGCGCGTCCGGTCCGAGGGAAAAGATCCCGCAACAGCTCGCGGCCACCTTCGCGATCGGACTCGATAAGGCTCGCGCCGCGCGCGAGAGCACGCAGATCTCCGGCAAGCACACGTTCGGTCAGCGATCCGTTTACCAAACTATTCCTTCAGCAACTGGCGCGCGATCACCATGCGCTGGATTTCGCTGGTGCCCTCGCCAATGGTGCACAGCTTGACATCGCGATAGAACTTCTCGACCGGATAGTCTTTGATAAACCCGTAGCCGCCGTGGATTTGCACGGCTTCATCGCAGACTCTGACGGCCATTTCGGACGCGAACAACTTCGCCATCGCGGACTGTTTTGTGACCCGCTTGCCGGCATCTTTCATGGCGCCTGCCTGAAATACGAGCTGGCGCGCCGCTTCGATGGAAGTCGCCATATCCGCGAGCTTGTGCTGGATGGCTTGAAATTCGGAGATAAACCGGCCAAACTGCTTGCGCTGCTTTGAATATTTCAAAGCGGCGTCGAACGCTCCCTGCGCGGTACCCACGGCAAGGGCCGCGATGGAAATGCGGCCGCCGTCGAGGATGCGAAGGCTATCGACAAAACCCTCACCCCTCTTACCAAGCAGCTGGCGCGAAGATAGCCGGCAATCGGTGAACAGCACCTCACCCGTGGCGCTTGCTCTCATGCCGAGCTTGTTCTCTTTTTTGCCGACGCGAAAACCGGGCGTTCCTTTGTCGAGGATGAACGCCGAAATACCGTGCTGCGACGCCTGCCGGTCTGTGACGCACATGGCGACACACACATCAGCGTACTGCGCATTCGTTGTGAACGTCTTGCCGCCATTTAATATCCAGTGCTCGTCCTGCAACACCGCCGTCGATCGCGTTCCAGCGGCATCCGAACCGGCTTCCGGCTCGGTCAGCGACCAGCATCCGATCCACTCGCCTGTCGCGAGCTTCGGAACGTACCGCCGCTTCTGCTCCTCACTACCGGCAAGGAAAATATGATTTGTGCAGAGTGAATTGTGGGCGGCGATGATGAGAGCCACGCTCGGGTCTACGCGCGCCAGTTCCTCGATGATGATGGCGTAATCGATGTAGCCTAGTCCCGCGCCTCCGAGGTCTTCCGGGAAAATGGCGCCGAGCAAGCCCAACTTCCCGGCTTGTTTAATGGCGTCGAGGGGGAATATCTGATTTTCATCCCACTCCATGACATGCGGCGCAATCTCCGCCGCCGCAAACTCGCGCACCATGGAGCGGAGCTGTATCTGCTCCGATGTGTATTCAAAGTTCATATCGACTCAGGTCCGGTAAGGCGTACGAGCTTTGAATCAAGCATAGCGGACGGCCCCCGCGTGTGCGGTGAAATAACTCCGTTCGAGGATCAGTTGTGCGAATTACCGAGGGTTTCTTCGGCGGATACTTCGACTGTGCACACTGTTGTGGAGCGCCAGCATTGAGAGATGGGATTATTCGGCAGCTTGGGCTGTTTCAAGTCGAAAGTGAAGGAGCGTTGTCCACCGTGAAGGCAAGTCACGAACAAAGTCCCCACGCAAGCCCAATAAGAACTGATCCTACTAGCCGTAGATCGAGAACACAAGAATGTGGAAGCCAGCGTTCTGGCGATTTTTTGCAGAAAAAAGTAAGTCGATGGATGACTCAGCCGGCAACCCCGGCCGGAACGCGGCCCGGAGACGGGTCCCGCTGCACCGGCTCGACGTCCGCGCCTGCCACCAACGAACGCAATTCGATATCGCTATGCCGTGCAAAGAACGAGCGCAAACTCTCTTCGCCATTCCGTGAACTCAGATAGGCGCGCAACAGCCGTTCCACCGCGTCCGGCACTTCCGTTGCCGTACAGCGATATCCCAGAGGACGCGCAATCGACTGGAATGCGCCCACCGATCCGCCCACGCAGAAATAATACGCATCGACAAACTTTCCGTCGACCCGCAGTTTCTTTCCCTCAAGGCCAATATCGGAGATCCAATGCTGGCCGCAGCTATTCGGGCATCCGGTGATGTTGAGCTTGAGATGCTGTTCGAAGCCAGGCATGCGATCCTCTAATTCCTCAACCAGCCAGCGAGCGAAATGCTTTGTCTCCGTAATGGCCAACCGGCAGAACTCGGTGCCCGAGCAGGTGATTGTGCCACGACGGAACGAACTCGCGTCCACTGGCAAGCCGATCGCATTGAATTCTTTCGCAACGGTGTCAACGTTTCGCTCAGGCACATTGATAATCACCAGATTTTGCGTGAGGGTCGTTCGAAGCTCACCGCTTGCGAACGAATCCGCCAGTTCAGCCGCGGCGAGCAACTGTTCAGGCGTGATGCGACCTCGCAGGACAGACCCGCCTACGTAAAAGTAACCGGGCTGCTTCTGCGCGTGCACACCGACGTGATCGCGGAAAACGTCTTCGGGCTTTTCTTCCGGCTCCGATGGATCTAGTTTGAAACCTATGCGTCGTTCAAGCTCCGCCTGAAAGCTCTCTTCCGTCCAGCCATGCTGCTTGAACAGGTACTTCATCCGGGCACGTTCGCGATGCTGCCGCAATACATCGGAATCCCGAAAAATACGCGTCACGCCCCGGCACACTTCCATTACTTGATTCCAGTGAACGAAAGCGTTCAACCGTCTCGCGAAAAACGGTTCACTCGAGAGCGCCCCACCCACGCGCAGCGAGAACCCAATTTCTTCCTTGCCGTCTCGCACTCGTTTGGTAGCGGTCAGACCTACGTCGTTGATCTCCGGATAGCAGCACCACGAACGGCATCCCGCAATAGAAATTTTATATTTGCGTGGCAGGTTGTAAAATTCCGGGTTACCGACCAGCATTTTGTTCACGCTTAGCACTAACGGCGAAGCGTCACAAATCTCGTCGGCATCCACTCCGGCCAACGGGCAGCCAGTCAGATTACGGGCGTCGTCGCCGCAGGCGGACATGGTGGTCAAGCCGCAGCGCCACAGCCGCTCAAAAATCTCTGGTAGAGCTTCGATTGGAACCCAATGCAGCTGAATGTTGTGCCGCGTCGTAATATCCGCCAAACCCCGAGCATGTTGCCTCGATAAATCGGCAATCACACGCACTTGATGCGAGAGAAGAATCCCGTTTGGAATACGGATGCGGAGCATGAAATAGGGGACGGTCGAGCCAACGCCGCCCTTGCCGCCGAGCACGCCGTTGCCGTCGCCCTGCGGATAAATGCCCCACCAGCGGAAATACGTCCCCACCCATTCCGGCGAAATTGCTTCGTATCCCCCCTTGGCGAACTGCCGGATTTCTTCCAGACATTCCCAGGGATTCTTTGCCTGTTTCAGCCGTTCCGCCCGTTGCGCGTTGGTTTCTTTCTTTTCAGGAGGCATTGGTGGATTGGGTTTAGATCTACCCTATTCTCTATCGACAAGGGTATTATAGCGCGGATCCGGCGGTTTCGCTTAGAAGATCAGCTTCAGGCCAAATTGAAGCTGCCGGGATGTTGTGACGGTCCTCGTAATCAGCCCGGCCGAGGGGCTAATGGAGCCGCCCGAAAAGACGATCGCATTCGGCGAGGCGAAGTTGGCGCGGTTTTGGAGGTTAAAGGACTCCGCCCGGAATTGCAAGGTAGCCCGCTCCGAGATTGCCGTATCCTTGAAAAGTGAAAGATCGACCGTAGCCAAGCCAGGACCACGGTAGGTCCCTCTACCCAGATTTCCCCACGTCCCGGGAGTCGGCAGCAGAAACGCATCGGGATTAAACCATTGACTCTGTTTCCCCAGTACGACTGGTCCTGTAAAGTTCGGGTTGACAGACGGCCGGTCGGGATTTCTAGTGTCTCCATCCCCTGATTGATTTGAGCCGCTTTGGGGCGTGAATGGGAAGCCGCTCAACAGCGTGACGATTCCATTCAGTTGCCAACCGCTAAGCAAGAGATTTCCCAATCCTTGTGTGTTGCTCAAAAAACGTTTGTGCTTCCCAAAAGGCAGCTCATCCGTAGCGGAAATGCTCGATTGCACAGCCGGATTCAGTGCGGAGGGCCCCCAATCCCGCCGCAAGTCATTACGGTCCATCACCATTTGCGCTTGATTATTGGCCTGTGCGCCCTGCAATGCCGAATTCACGTCCAGGTTCTTCGACCAGGTGAAGTTTCCGCGGAGTTGCAGTCCCTGCCCCATTCGCCGGCTTACGTCCAACTCCAGAGCGTGATAGGCGCTGTTGCCTTCGGAATACCAGAAATAGCCGCCGGAAAGATACGGATTCGGCCGGGTTCCCACTGGTATGTATTGGTCGCCCGAAGCAACCATGCCTCGAGCCGCTCCCCTTCCGCCCGATTGGCAGCCGTCCGGACTGGCGCATATCTGGGCCGGAATGCTGTTTGGATCGATACTGATCAAATCGTGGTAGCCAAACGATCCGACGTACCCCACCCGGAGCACGGTGTTGGAGCTCAACTCGCGCTCGACTCTGAAACTCCAGCGTTCCACGGTCGGAGTCTTCACGTCGGGCTGAATGCCTCCAGGAGAATAGATCGTGCAGTTCGCAGGCGCTTCCGGCCCGCACGGTGGCTGTGGCGGCGTTCCCGGGATAATGGGCACGATCGACGACAGCGCCACGTTGGAGAATGCCAGCGTCCCGTTGAAGGGTGGCAACTCATTCAATTTACTGGTGTCGAGCAGCGAATAGTATGTCCCGAATCCGGCGCGGATCGACGTCTTGCCATCGCCAAACGGGTCCCACGCGATCGCTACTTTGGGGCCGAACAAACGTTTAGCGTTGTTTTTGGTTAACGCGGAACTGCCTACACGCGTGTCGGTAAGAAGAACCCCCTCGGAATCAGTGATGTAATTGGCAGCTCTCCCCGCCACTTCGTTCCAGCCGGTTGTGAATTCGTGGCGTAGACCGGCCTGCAGTGTGAGATTCGGCCGCAACCGGATAGTGTCTTCCACGTACCAGGCGCCGAGTAGGGTCCGCCATCCCAAACCCGTGCGATTGGGCACCACGTTGAAATTACTGACTCTCCCCTGCAGAAAGGTTTGCAAATTCGTGAAATTCACCTGCCCCAAGGTGGTGGTCGCCGAATTTTCGTTGTCTTGCAGCCGCTGAAACCAAACGCCGGCGCTAATTTGATGGCGCCCTGTAGTGATCTGAAAATCGTCGGTCCAGGTAAACAGATTCCTGCGATTCCCTACGTTCGCCGCATTGTTCGGCCCGGCGGCCGTGATTGCTGAGCCACCCGTTGTCGTCTGGCCGCCGGAAATTACGATCCCCCCCGGGCCGCTTCCGGCCACAAACGAGAGATCCGGAGGATAAGACGCCAGCGCAAACGAATCGAAGTTGAAAGCTGCCCGGGAAAAGCCCGCCCGGAACGTATTCAGCGCTCGCGGCGAGAAGATATGAATCTCTTGCAGGCTGGCTACCTGGCTGCGGAGCTTCAAATCCGATCCAAACAAAGGATCTGACAGCGGGGTGAGACTATCGCCATCGTCGATGGTGTAGGCAAAAGAGAACGAGTCCCGGTCACGTGGCACATAATCCGTCCGAACAGTCCCGAAGTCCTCGCGAATCTTCTGGCGGGGCGAGTTAAACGACAGCGCCGTACCGCTCGGCCGGCCATTGACCATCAATTCAGGGCCGTTGGGTTCGGGCCAGAAAGACAGATAGCGCAACATGGAGGGGTCCAACTGGGGAACGGGAGTGTATGCGCCGGAAGCATCCGGCAAGAGCCCCTGGCGAGTCTGCCCATCCGGCACAACAGCCACGTTGCTGACCGATAGCGCCTGTCGAAAGCCTTCGTAGTTTCCAAACAAGAACAGCCGGTCTTTGATGAGCGGGCCGCCCAGGGCGCCTCCGAACTGGTTCCTTCGCAGAGGAGGAACCGGTCCCTGATCGAAGTAATTCCGGGCATCTAACGCACTGTTGCGGAGAAACTCGAAAACAGATCCGTGCAGCGCATTGGTTCCTGATTGCGTCACAACGCTGACTTGCCCTCCGGAGCGCTTTCCATATGCGGCCGAGTACGTATCCGTCAAAACGTTGAACTCCCGCACTGCGTCGATGCCCAGCAGCCCTCCGCTGACTCCGCCGGGTGTCACGCCATTCAGACTCGCTCCGGTATACTCGATGCCGTTCAACAGGACGAGATTATCCAGCGGACGCCGTCCTGAAACTGTGAAGGTGTTTCCGTTGCTGGTTGTGGTGTTCGGGCTCTTCAAACCGTAATTGACAGCGCCGGGATTCAGTGCGATCAGGTTATCCCAGCTTCGTCCATTCAACGGCAGGTCTTTTACGGCGCGTTGCCCCACGAAACCGGAAACCTCGGCTGTCGCGGTGTTCACCACCGGGCCCTCCGCCGAGAGCGTAACCTCTTGTGACACCTGGCCCAGCTCGAGCTTCAATTTCAAAGCCAGTTCCTGCCCTACGATCAGATCAATCCCGGTGCGGACTTCACGTTTGAATCCCTGCTTTTCGACCGCTACTTCCTGCGGGCCCAGAGGGAGAGAAGGCACTTTGAAGGCTCCGGTCTCGTCGGTCGTCGTAGTCCGCGACGAGCCTGTCTCCAAACTCTTTACAGTGACGACGGCGCCGCTCACCGCGCCGCCGGCTTGATCCTCCACGGTTCCCGAAATCGCGGCGGCCACCTGAGCAAATGCCGGCGCACCAGTTAGTGCAAAAGCGATGAGGCCGGTACAAAAGCCAAGGTTCAATCTCCATACCAACCGTTTCACAACGAACTCCTCCGCGCGGCCGCGAAGCTGACACGCCAGATTGAGCCTGAGCCGTCGTCGGACACCAATAAAGACCCATCCGGCGCGACCGCGACGCCCACCGGACGGCCCCAGACATCGCCGCTCTTGGTCAGGAACCCGGTGAGGAAGTCCTGGTAGATTCCGCTCGCCCGTCCGTTTTTGAGCGGCACGCGGACGACTTCGTAACCGGAGCGGACCGACCGGTTCCAGGAACCATGCTGGCTCGCGAAGATATCGCCCTTGTACTCGGCGGGAAATTGCGAGCCTTCGTAAAACGTCATTTGCAAGGAAGCGCTGTGCGACTGAAGCAGGACGTCCGGCACAATCACTTTGCTCTTCAATTCAGGGCGCTTCCCTTGCAGACGCGGGTCCGAGTTGCCGCCCATGTAAAACCAGGGCCAACCGTAGAACCCTCCTTCTTTGACGTGCGTGATGTAGTCGGGAACGAGGTTGTCGCCCAACCCATCGCGTTCATTGACAGAGCACCATAGCTCTCCGGTCGTGGGATTCACTGCGATGCCGGATGGATTGCGAATGCCGGACGCATAAATCTTCACGAACTTCCCATCCGGCGTATATTCCAAAATATTCGCGCGGCGCGTTTCGCTCGGATGATCGTCGGGATCGTCAAGATTCGAGGCCGATCCCACGCCCACAAACAAGCGCTTGCCATCGAGCGAGAGCGCCAGGTCGCGTGTCCAGTGGCCATGGTCCGGCGGCGTTTTCCCGGCGGCAACGGCGCGATCGTAAGCGCTCACCGCATCCAGGTCTCGCGGTCGGCTCGATGGCAATGCGGCGATGACTGTCTCAGGTTTCCCTGTGGCTTTCAGGTCGCCGTTCGCATAGGCATAGCGCACCACCGAATCCGTATTCGCGACATACAGCCACTTCGGATTCTTGCCAGCGGGATAAAACAGCATCCCGTAGGGCTCGTGAAAGCCGCTCGCGAAAATAGCACTCTGTTGCGGCTTGCCGTCAGCGGTAATGCCGCGAAACACGCGAACCCTCCCCGCCCGCGTCTCCACTACGAAAATGTCGCCATTCGGCGCCACGCGAATTACGCGAGGTTCCGTCAAGCCCGTAGCGAAGAGTCCCACCTTGAAACCGGAAGGAGCCTGCGGCAGCACGCCTTCGGGCCGGGGAACAATTCGCGATTTCGTTGTTGCCGACTTCGTTGCAAACGGCTTTGGAAGGATATCGACGGTAACGTGTCGAAACAGACCTGGCTTCACCGTTGTGGAAGAAACGAAAGCCGATTGACCGGTCAGAACGTTGGTTGGATTGGCCTCACTCAATCCGTATTGAACGGCGGCCAAGCCCGCAAAGACGAAGAGGACCGCGACTCCGAGTCGCTGGAAGTTTTTCATGATGGTCGATTGCCTCGTGAAGAGCGTAATCTTTCATTGTGAACGATGAGATCCCAGCATCCTTCGCCAAATGTTCCGAGCAAAACCAGCGCCCTGATCGGCTCAACAATTCACAACGAGTTCCGCCAAACACGGCATATTTGTTTGTTAGATTAATTCTTTTTCGGATATGATCGGTAATCCAGGAAGGATTAAAGATTAAATGGATCTGGACATCGCAATTGTCGGCGGCGGCGTTTCGGGCGCATATAGCGCTTGGCGGCTGCAGCAGGAAAGAGGAGCGACCGAGAGTATCGCCCTTTTCGAATACAGCGACCGCATCGGCGGCCGGTTGTATACCGTCACATTGCCGGGCTTGCCGCACGTAAAAGCGGAAGTCGGCGGGATGCGCTACATCCCCGACGAGCACAAGATGGTCGCGAATCTGGTGGACCATCTGAAGCTGGCGACCAAAGATTTCCCCATGGGCGCTCCGGCGCCGGTTGGCTCCAATTGCAATCTGTTTTATCTGCGCGGCAAGCATCTCCGCCTCCGCGAACTGGCCGACCCGGCGAAAGTGCCGTACAACCTGGCCTGGTCGGAGCGCGGCCTCGGACCCACCAACCTCCAGGTTCAGGTGATGAACAGCATCTATCCCAACATGGGCAATCTGAGCCTTTGCGA
>JAICLJ010000118.1 GCA_025927575.1 Bryobacteraceae bacterium
GGCAGAGCCAAAGCAGTGCCGGAAACGACGGTCCAGGTCGCGCCCGTAAGCACGGCGCGCCCTTTGGGACCCGATCCGCGGACTGTGCGGCTACGGCGCTTCTTTTCGAAGCTTCATTGCCCCGTGGCATCCTTATCGGAAGATTTCGTACGCGCCGCCGACGATAACCAACTCGACTGGCGGCTGCTTCCGAGCATCGCGATCATCGAATCCAGCGGCGGCAAGGCATATAAAAACAACAACATCTTCGGGTGGCGGAATGGGGATCAAGAATTTCCGAGCATCCGCGCGGGACTGAACCATGTGGCCTACAAGCTGGGAAGGAGCCCGCTCTACCGCTCCCGCAACTCGCTCGGCAAACTAAAGCTCTATAACCCGAATGAAGAGTATCCCGGAAACGTTATGGCGGTCATGAACCGAATCAGCCCGGTTGTGGACTTAGGCCGCAAGCTGGAAAAGGTGCTTTTCCGGCAGAACGAATATGTCTACGCGGATTGACTAAAGACGAAATCATACTCGCCAGCCGCGAGTATCTGTTCCCATCGGTATTCCATTATTTCTCCGAACCGCTGGTTATCGAGCGCGCTAAGGATCAGTTCGTCTGGGACGCCGACGGCAACGAATACCTCGATTTCTTCGGTGGAATCCTTACGGTAAGCGTCGGGCACTGTAATGACCAGGTAAACGGCGCGGTGCGGAGTCAACTGGACCGGCTCCAGCACGTCTCGACCGTATATCCCACCCGGCCGCAGGCGGAGCTGGCCAAAAAAATCGCCGCCCATGCTCCCGGCGAGCTACGGCAATCCTTTTTTACCAACAGCGGCACAGAAGCGAACGAGACGGCGATTACACTGGCGCGCTGCTTTACCGGTTCGTCAGAGATTATTGCGCTACGGCATTCCTACCATGGCCGCTCGGCCCTGGCGATGGCGGCTACAGGCAGCGGAGCCTGGAAAGCCGGGCCGCAATTGGAGCCGGGCATTATGCATGCGCACAACGCCTACTGCTATCGCTGCCCGTTTGGACTTTCTTACCCCGATTGCGGAGTCCGCTGCGCGCAGGATGTAGAGGAATTGATTCGGACGGCGACCTCGGGCCGGGTCGCGGGTATTATCGCCGAACCGATCCAGGGGGTAGGCGGCTTCATCACCCCACCCAAGGAGTATTTCCAGATCGTCGCCGATATCGTGCGCCGGTATGGCGGACTTTTCATTAGCGATGAAGTGCAAACCGGCTGGGGTCGAACGGGGCACAAATGGTTCGGGATCGAGCATTGGAATGTCACGCCGGACGTGATCACGGGCGCCAAAGGACTCGGCAATGGTTTTCCGATAGGGGTAACGATTGCGCGTCAAGACGTGGCCGCCTCCTTGCGGGGCCTCTCTATCTCCACGTTTGGCGGGAATCCTATTTCGACTACCGCGGCGAAAGCGGTTCTGGATTTAATTGAAGAACAGAATCTTGCGGCAAATGCTGCCGATGCGGGCGCCTATCTACGGGCGAATCTGGAAGAGCTGCAGCGCAAGCATCCGATGATCGGCGATGTACGTGGTATGGGGCTGATGCACGGCCTGGAACTGGTCCAAGACCGGCAATCGAAGACGCCGGCAGTGCAGGAAACGCTTCGACTGATGGAGGCCGCGCGAGACAATCGCATTCTTATCGGCCGCGGCGGGCTTTACGGCAATGTGCTTCGTATATCGCCGCCACTGAATATTCAGAAGTCGGATGTGGATGAATTTATCCGCTGTCTGGATCGAAGTTTTAGCTCGATCGGTTGATCAGGAAATCTTAAATAAAACGTCCGGTTGAAACAGCGGCGCCGGCCACATTACGCCGAAGGCTATGCTGGCGGGGCGGCAGCAGGAGATCCACGCAGAACGCGACCGCAAACTGGAAACCGGCCAGACAGCAGCGGCTGAGTCGTCGCCAGCATGCGACCTGAGAAGCAAAGGCGTCCATCTGCGCAAACTGGCAACCGACCCGGGTACAAGCTGGCCCGATCTGGCGGAAACCCGACTTCCGGATTGCCGATGATACTGGAATTGATCTGGACAGAATCCGGCTCGCATCCGGCACTTGCCCGGAAACCCGACTTGTCGAGCACGGCGGCTCTCAACAGCCCCGGGATGTCCATCCACGAGGATTCACACGAAGGCACAAATTGCGCTAAGCAAATAGGCTATTTTGTGCTTGCCAACCAAATGTTTCCGGTCACCTCGCCTAAGTTGAGAATGATCTTGTCCTTCGCCACATCGATCTCTAGAGGGCAGGTGCCCAGGTTCATCATCGATAGCCGCGCAGAGTGGAAATGCATGATGCTGACTGGTTCATCGATGGGGTGCTTCGTATCTGGATCAACATGCTGCGCCCACAGGCACCGGTAGCCATCTCTGTGGGAGATGAAATAGATAAGTCTGCCGTCTGGAGACCAGCGAGGCTTGTCGCACCAACCCGTGGCGTCGGCGATCGGGATCCACTCCGATTCAGTTCCAGCTACTCCGTTGCGTATCGGCGTGATGAATAATCGGGAGGTCCCGAAATTGGTCTCCTGCCCAAATGACAGCCACTTGCCGTCGGAAGAGAATCGGGCCTGGTACAAGGCCCCTTTACGGCTCGCAAGCATCGTACTCTTCTTCTTGGTCTTGAGGTCGAATAGTCCGATCCCCCAAAGAGGTTGCAAGTCGTTATACACGAATGTCCGATCGTCAGGGGACCAGTCCCAGACAGCCGCACACCCTTGGCAAGCCGGCTCAACAGCATCAGGACGCGTTCGCGGAACAACTGACAAAGCTGACCGGCCGGTATAGACGATCATCGAGCCGTCCCGGCTAATCTGCGGATGGGATTCTTCTTCGTCACCGGTCTCTAACCGACTTTCCTGGCCTGTGCTCAGGTCCTTCAACCAAATTTGCCCAAAACCGGATGCGGAGCGCGTAGAAGTGAAAACTAGGTATCGTCCGTCCTCACTGATCGAGCCGTATTCTTCGAGAGACGCTCTGTTGGTCAAACGCTCGATCTCACTGCTCCGAACTTTGCCTTTATTCGAATCAACAGCAAGGCTCCACAAATTCGAATTCAGGTGTAAGCCGGCAAATACCAGCCGGCCGTCCGGGAGAAGGTGTGAATGAGCCTCCAGTTCATGCCCCGAAGTCAGCCGCCGGGCCGGGCCTTTGGCACGCCACGATGATCTCGAAACATGGATGCTCCATGTATTGACCGTGTCACCAAATCGAGCAGAAAAAATAACATCGTCGCCAACCCACTGCGTCGCTCGCGGGGAAAACCCGGCGCCCTCGTCATTGATCGGCAATCCTTGTTCTTTCAGGAACTCGAATGCGCCTGTCCTCACAGCCGTTTTGCCGTCAATCGTAAATACCCACCAGTCGAAACCTGAAATGCTGTTTAACGGGGCTCCGAGCACAAGTAAGTGTCGCCCGTCCGGAGACCAGATGGGATATCCCAACTCCATAGCGGTTGGCACACGTCGAGGCACGCCTCCAGACGAGGAAACAACGAAAACACTTCCGGCATTGAGTGAATAGGAAATCTCCATTCCCACCCAGTAAGCGATCCACTTTCCATCGGGAGAAAAGGTGGGATCACGACCATTTCTCGCAATCAGCCGGGCCTCACCTCCCAAAGTGGGAACCACGTAAATCCCACCGCCATCGCGTTCAGATCGAAACACAATCTGGCTCCCGTTGGGGGAGAAAGAGGGCTGGTGGTCATCGGTGTCCGATTTGGTCAGGCGAATCGCGCCGCCGTCTCCTGTGAGCTGTTGTACCCAGATACTCAGATGCCCGCTTCCGTCGCGATCGGAAGCATATGCTAACAGCGCGCCATCGCGGGAAACGACGGGATCTTCGGTCAGACCTGTGTCTGACGTGATTCGATGCATGATGGTGTAAGGCATGCCCTGGGGCTGCCGGCTCCGGAGAGTGAAAAGCGCTACTCCCGCGACTAACATAATTGTCGTGACGGAACCTGCCACCCAACCGATCCGGGACGACTTCGCATCGGATTTGGGCGGCGATGTAGCGGCAGGAGAACCCGGAAGCGCGACTGAGTTGGCGGGAGGTACACTCGCATCCCGATCCAATTCAACAGGCGCGATGAATCTGTAGCCCCGGCGAGCGATGGTCTCGATAAAGCGGGGATTCTCTGCCGAATCTCCCAGCGCCAAGCGAAGCTTTGCTACCGCAGCATTTAGACTGCGCTCAAACTCAACAAAAGTGCCGTCAGGCCATAACGCACACCGAAGCGTCTCTCGCGTCACTATCTCGCCCCGCTTATCCAGCAAGAGACAAAGAATTCGATAAGCCTGGTCCTGGAGCTTGATACGGATGCCGCGCTTCCGTAGCTCGGCAGCCTCCCGGTCCAGTTCGAAGACTCCGAACCGATATTTGGCGCGCGTCGTGGCCTGCTGCACCACAGTGAGGCGAGTGTAGCATTTTTGCTGCTCACAGAGAAAGGCCGGTATTTGCAAGTAACATCTCCAGTAATCCTCAGATTCTGGAAGAACTTAGCCGATAATGTTCGATTCTCCCAACGATGTTTTGTAAACGCTGGAGGCACCTGCCGGCTTTGCCTAAATTTGACCTCGCCGCTGGAGGCGGTTCGAGATGGTCAAACCGAAAGTCGGATCCTGGTGGTCACTCGTCCTTGCAGGTACATGCTTTTGCGTGTCTGTAAGCGGCCAACTTCACGCCGACGATGTGCCCGGCCAGGCAATCAGGACCGAAGCGCAAATCCGTGTTTTCAACCTGGCTTGTGTTGGCGAACGTGACTTGATGCGAGCCAAGGCCCAAGCCGGCAGAATCTTCGCGGATGCAGGTATAGACATGCATTGGGCCGAAGGCGACGTCCATAACCGCTCGTCGTTGGTTACAGACTTCTCTGCCAATAATTTCCAGGCCGGTTGCACCGGCGAAGCGAATCGCAGTGAATTGCGCGTATTGTTGCTAGCGCAGTTACCGCGCGGGCTGGCTGCTGGAACGCTGGGCTTCTCTCTACCGTGTGCGAAGTCCGGCGTGGATTCAGTGATCTTCGTCGACCAGTGTGAGGCCGTGTCGTACCAAATCGGGCCGACGTTCAGTAATGTGCTTGGCCATGCAATAGCCCACGAATTAGGACACGTACTGCTGCGTTCCGAACAGCATTCGGCATCAGGGCTCATGCGCGCGCGCTGGGACAAAGCTGCCTGGCTCAACGCCGCAGCAGGGCGAGTGCGAATGGATCAGGATGAAGCCCGGCGAATGCGTGCGGAGTTGCTTAGACTGGAAGCACTTTCGCTAATTTCGTCTTCTCGCAAATAGACACATTGAGGACCATTTGCGCGGGTTGCTTCATAGTGACTGCCATAAGTCGAGGGTATTAGCAATTGAGAATGTAAATGCGCAAGATGTCACGGATGCTCTCAATTTGCCGCCGCCGAACACAGCTCATCGGGAATTGAACGGTTGTGGCCGCCGCATCTGCGTTGTTTCCGGATTACGATCGTATGGCGCCGCAACCTGGACAGTGGCCGTACTCTGGATTGAAACTCGACCGACCGGTCCAATTGCAGAGTGGCCGACCAGAACAAAGTCGCTGACGCGATGGACGCTGCGCGCCGTCTTCGTTTCGGCAGTTCGGTTTCGGCAGTTCGGTTCAGACACTCAGTTGTGGCGTAAATTGAGCGATAATGGATGCCTGAATCCGTGACTGATTCAACATTCATCGCTACCACACCGCGTGCGAACGGGCGTCACAACGGCGAAAACGCATTCAATCTCCATAGCAGAACCTTTGCTAACGCCGGCCGCGTTCTGTCGCAATCGCCAGCGACTTCCTTCTAGTCTGCTTATCGAAAATCCCTCGGTCAGGAAGCGTTCGCTTCGGATGAACTGTTTCCGCCTCGGGATTTCCGATGAAGCCTAGCGACCAACTGCCAACGAAGTAGAGACGAAACAGCGCCCACTCACGAGATATGTCTTCTCGAACGGACCGCTGCACGGGATCGCCTGTCAGGCGAGTCTTCGCGACGCTCCGTTCGAGCCTCCACTGCGCCGTGATCGCCCTTTGCGGGACGACTCGTGCCATTCCGGGCTACAGTAGACAGAGGCGCGCGGTCGATGGCTGCTCCATTCCGTTTTGGCCCTTATGAGCTGGACGTGGCCGAACTAGAACTGCGGAAGAACGGAGTTCGTCTCAAGCTGCAGGAGCAACCGTTCCGAGTTCTCACGGCTCTCGTCGAGAGACCGGGGGAAGTCATTACGCGGGAGGAGCTCCGCAACCGGTTGTGGGGCCACGACACGTTTGTCGACTTCGACCAGTCACTCAATAAAGCGATTAATCGACTGCGGGAAATGTTGCGCGATGACGCTTCCCAGCCACGTTATATTGAGACCGTTCCACGCCGGGGCTACCGCTTTGTCGCGCACGTGCAAGCGAGCAATGGAACCACCCCCGTTCCTTCTCCCGTCCCCAATGTCCTCCTGACAGAAGACCGCACGCCACCTCGTCGGGAGGTCCGCCTCGGTGCGCTGATAACCGTGGTCTCTGTGGCTGCCGCTTTCCTCCTCATAGCAATATGGCGAATGCATCGGCCTGCGAAACCAGCACTGAGTCCGCCGCGGCTGCTGGTTCGCGATGCCTTGTTCCCCAGTGTTTCGAGCGATGGGAAACTACTCGCCTATATCTCAAATGTGGGGGGAGACGTGCCGCAGGTTTGGGTCCGACCGGTCGCGAGTGGTAAAGCCTTACAACTGACTCGGGGAGCGGCTCGGCATTACTTCAGCGAATTGTCCCCCGACGGCACCCAAATTCTGGTGGCCTCGGAGGAGCAAGGAACCGAGGTGCAGATCATGTCGGTCTTCTCCGGCGAGGCCGAGATTCCCGTTCCCCATGCCCTTTGGTGCCGCTTCTCGCCGGTGGGCGAGATGCTCTTGTGCGCTGTCGCCGAGCCGCCGCAGGCACCCGATCCAACAATCTCGCTGGTGATGCTGTCCCACGGAGAGCAGCGTCCCGTGGCCTTCGTTAATCGCGAATACCAGATGACGACGCCTCCGGTGTGGTCGGCCACCGGTACCAGTTTTCTCTTTTTGGGCCGCCGCCGGAAGGAACCCGCAGCCGATTTCTCCTGGTGGATCGCGGACCTCTCCACTTCATCCGTCCGTCGCCTAGCCCTGCCGGGGCTCGTGCAAGGGAAGGAGATGCCGCCGGTTGTTCAAAGTTGGAGCCGATTCCCCGATAGCCGCATGTTCATTTTCTACTCGGTGCAAGACCAGAATGCGTGGCGCCTTTACCGGATCCGCGTCTCCAACACGGGCGAGCCGCTTGAAAAGCCGGAGCAGGTGATCGCAGGAACGGGGGTCTTTACCGGAGCGGCTCCCGTGTCGACCAACGGCACGCTCGTCTATGCGGTCGCCGATCTGAGCGAAGAACTCTTTGAAATTCCGGTCGATCCGCGTGGGCGCCGCACGGGACCGGTCCAGCAACTGCCTCTCCCCGACGGCGCTCTGTACTATTCGCCCTCCGTTTCTCGCGACGGACGCCGGATGGTCTACATTCAGGCGGAGTTCGGCCAGCGAAAATTTGTGACCTTGCGAGACTTTCCCACGGGAACGGAGCGCTTGCTGGACAAAAGCACGGGGGTCCCGCGGGACGGGTCCGCATCACTCTCCTCAAACGGCTCCCGCGTGGTCTTCAATCGCTGGTGTGACTTGAAGCAGAAACCGGACTGTCCCTCGTTCCTGATTTCGGCTGACGGGGGGCGACCCGAGCGGATTTGTGACAACTGCCAGGCCCGGGGCTTTTCCGCCGACGGCTCCTGGGTCTTGATGCAACATTATGCCGAACGAGCCCGGGACAGTAAAGTTCTCGATCAGATTACCGCTGTCGATTTGCCGACCAAAAAGGAGCGTACGTTCTTGCGCGATCCGAATCATTCGGTCTACCATGCCTTTCTCTCGCCAGACGATCAGTGGGTGGTTTTTAAGCGACTAGTGAGCTGGACCAAAGCCCAACTGGTGATTGCTGCCGTGAAAAACAGACACGCCGCCCCGGTCCCAGACTGGATCGAGGTCACCGATGGAGGTTTCAGCGATGATAAGCCGCAGTTCTCTCCGGATGGAAACACCGTCTACTTCACATCGGACCGGGACGGTTATCTCTGTATCTGGACCCAGCGGCTGGATCCCCGCACGAAGCACCCAGTGGGCTCGCCAACGGCTTACGAGCACTTCCACAATAACCTCGGCCGCAATGCAGTCGCTTTCGCCGAGAGGCAAGGTAAGGCAGACCTGACAGTGGCCGCTGATAAGATTCTGATCAATTTGCCGCAGCGCCGGGACGACCTCTGGCGGATCCAGGTGTTTTGAAGGTCTGAGTTCGTCCGCTCTCCCGCCCACCAGCGCAACACTCGACTATTTTCTGCTCCTGCTCTCGACTAAAACGAAAGGAATTCTGGAACATCGCCTGCATATCCTGGGCATCCCAGCTACCCTTCATCACACCGCGGTACGTGTGAGCGTTGGCACCGAACAGCAAATGTCCAATCTCATGGGCCGCAGCATACGCGAGGAGCACGGTCCAGGGGACGTTGGCCGCGCTCGCCTGATGCTGGACCGCTTCGAGGAACACCGTAGCGTAGACACCTCCCCGCTCGCTCACGACCGAGTATCCTAAGGCAGGGTGCTGCACATTCCTGCTGTATGTTCTCAGAGCCGGAAGAATCCGCAGGTCGACTACTCGCGCCCCATCGTCACCGAGCTGGCACGAGGATGGGCTTTCCGCTCGGCACACGCGGATATCGATCGCCGCACCGGCCCGTACCAGAATGGCTCGCAATTGGGATATGCATCCGTCCAGAGTGGCCACGGCGAGCCCGGCATCGTTGTGCAAGTGAACTTCCAGTTCGGTCGCGCCCGCTAGACGGACGTCGGTGATTCCGAAAAGCGCCAGCAAAAGAGAGAAAAGGAATCGGCCTCGGGAAAACATGCCCCGAGACTGGCCAGAATCTACTGGAAGAAAAATGGTGCTACGCGGACATCGTTCTGACAAATAGATTCCGGCAGAGATGACGAGCTAAGCGATTGCATGCAGGATGTTTCCGGAAATGAGATCTGCACCGGATTCGAGCTATTGATGGCCGGAGGATCTTAATAACATCATCCTGTCAACCTGATCGCGAAAAAGGCTTCCGGGTCTCACGATGTTGCTCTTTTCAGATCGTTCCTCGATGACGGGCAATCCGGAAGTTGAGAAAACCGGGGATCGCGGCGGGAGCTGCAATAACCGTGCCTGGCGAAACGGAAGCTGGCTCTGCCGGGAAGCAACCATGCCGCGAGATAGTTCGGCAGACTCGTCGAGACCTGAATGAGCGCTAAGGCGTTGCTTCTGGCTATTCAAAAAACCACATCGGATCGGTAGACCCGAATGCCTTGAAAAATTCCCCGAAGGGCGGAATACTCGGTAGCGGAGAGCGCGCTGGCTCCATTTTTCAGGCTGAACCAATACAACTTGAAGTACCCCGACATAAGCACAAACGAGGATTCATTAACTCCCCTTAGAAACGCGGCCGCGATTACGTCCGTCGGAACAAGCCAAACTCGATACCCTACACGTCAGTTCCAGCGGTAACTGTGATGAGTATCCCTAAAACTTCGAGGCGTCCGCGGACGTTATAAATCGAAGTAACCTCAGGACGGTATATGAGGGGAAACATTCGCAGCTTTGGCCGCAATCGCGCTAATCGCAGCGGCTCGGCGGTCGGCAAAAGAGAACACACCACGCATCGTGATCTCTGGTGGCGATCTTGCGGCGCCAGTCGAGATCACAGACTCGGCAGTTACAGCTCGTTTCAATGTTTGGGGATCGTTGAATATTGATAGGTAGGAAGGTGAGGTTAGGCCACCTCCCGATCTCCGGACCTACGAGGTCTCATTCGTAACTACACGTCGCCATCCTAGTACATACGTCGTTCGCTACGGAATAGATTCTTCCACCAATCTGGGATATGTCTATCTTCCGGGCAAAGCGGATGCTGGATATAGAGACAATGTCTGGTTGATTTACCGCGCGATCGAAGGCAGGTGGTTTCATGCTTCGAGCGAGTGGGACAAGCTCATAGCCCCCTGATTGCGAAGAGCCGAACTGCCCACTGAACGCGCCCCTTTGCCGTCTCGATCTAAGTTTTGATTCGATCGGTTGATCAGGAAATCTTCTTCACCGTGTATTCAGCCGTCTGGCCCGTTCCGGAGACTTCGACGCTGAACTTGATTTCGTCGCCTGAGACTTTGCCCTTGTAGTGCAACTCCAGATCGTTGCCCTGATAACCGGCATGGATAGTGAACGACAGAGTATCGCCCTCGATTTTGCCGTCCTTGATCTCCGATTTACCGAGCATGTCGCTGGTGGTCTCGCCGGTCAGTTTGTTGCCGTCGGCTTTGAAAACGAACGTGCGCTCCGAGGTTCCAGTAGGCGTTTCGACTTTTCCCTTCCAGGTGCCGTTTACGTCGGCCGCAAGCGCGGCGAAGGCAAACATTGCCATTGCCGCCAACAACCATTTCATGTCTTCCTATCCGCCTCCCGATTCTGTCTACTCTATCCCATTAGCGGGAAGAAAATCCCACATCCGGCAGTGTGGAGAAGCCGCTTGCGCCGTTTTGTCAATCGCTTGTGATGGCGATAGAAATGCAGGCGACGATGCGGGAGGTTTCATGCTGCGTCACCTTCGGGATACCGTGCAACATCCCGTCTCGCTCGATTATTTTCAGGAAAGGCTCTCGGCCGGCTGGAAGCTGAAGGCCGTGGAATGGGAGAGAGAAGTCGAGGTTCCCACTGAAACGACGGCTCCGCCAGAACAAACGGCGCCGTATGGCTTGGAAATTGCACCCGACGCCCAGCGTCTGCGGCAGAATCCGCATGAAATCGGCGTGTTGATGACCATCCTCGAATTGATAGTGGTCGAAAAGGGCGTCTCTTATATTGCCGAAGAGCTGAACGTTCGAGGATTCAAAACCCGCGAGGGGACCCCGTGGACTTCGCCTGCGGTGTTCAACCTGCTGCCGCGGCTGATCGACCTGGGTCCGGATCTGCTGAAGAGCAACGATTGGCGGACCCGCCGAGGACAATTGCACAGTTCCCAGGCAGGTTAACTGGAAAAGCGCTTAATCACCCAGCGCTTCGCCTGCTGGTCGTACTCGAACGACACGCTGGCGTCGAATTCGGTCGGACTCGGCGCTCCCTGGCACCAGACAATGTGAGTTAAATCGATTTGAGTCGGATGGTTGTTCTGAGCCGGCAGACTCACCTGGTACTCGCAGCCTGGATTCTGTTTTTTTACGTGAGTCAGCCAGTTTTTGGCGTTGTTATCGTAATGCAATAATTCGCCGGCCAGTTGCGGCGTAAGCGCGGGTGTTGTCGGCTTCGGCGATCCGCATGACACGAGCAATGACAAGCAACCGCTACCAAGAATTTTCTTCATTCGCTCTTTCGTTACCTTCTACAACGTAGCAGGTGTTGCGTGCGGGATAGACAGGCGCGCCTATGTTGCCCGCTTACTTACGTGCGCGGTTCTTTAATTGTTTCCCGTCGCTATGCGGAGAGCGCTGGCAGCATGGGCAGCGAACGAATTCTTTTCCTAGTCGCACTATAAATTGCATTCGCAACGGCTGGGGCAATACCAACAATTGGAGTTTCCCCGGCGCCGGCCGAGGGCAGGTCCTTGCGATCGATAAGTATGACCTCGACTTTGGGTACATCGCTGAAGCGAGGCACACGGTATTTCGAAAGCAGCGGGTTGCGGATGCGCCCGGCGCCGAAATCGATGGCTTCGAACAACGCGCCGCCAATACCCATTACGACCGCGCCTTCTACTTGGTTTTTCAGGTGCTCCGGGTTGACGATCGCGCCGGATTCCCAGGCCGTGACCACACGCTCGATGTGAATATCGCGGCCGTTGCGCAAGGAAATCTCGGCGCAACAACCGGTGTACCCGCCTTTTTCTGTCCCACAAGCAAGGCCGAAGCCGCGCGTTGCGGACGACTTATGTTTAGGCCATTCGAAGCGGTCGGCGGCCGCCTGCAATACGGCAAGCAAGCGGTCGTTTTTCAGATTTTTGAGGCGGAATGCCAAAGGGTCCATTCCGGCTTTTGCGGCCAACTCGTCCATGTACGATTCCCGCGCGAAATTATTGGCAGTCGAGGCAAGGCCTCTATAGGAGCCCTCGCGCAGCGGCGACTCGATGCGATGAAACTGCTCCGTCTTGTCGGGCACATCGTAAGGCGTCTTGAGACCCGATGGGCCGGACAGAAAATTATGAAACTCCCAACTGCGCAGGGTTCCATCGCTCGCCATGGAGCTATTGATGCGGATCACTCCGGCCGGGCGGAAATACGCCCAGGTAAACTCCTCCTCGCGTGTCCAGATCAGCTTCACCGGTTTGCCGGCGCCTTTGGCGAGCTTGGCCGCTTCGATGGCGCATTCGCCGCTGTGCTTGCCGCCATATGCGGAACCGGTGTCCGGCATAATCACATGTACCTGCTGTTCGGATAACCCGAACGCACTCGCGGCTTCCGAGCGGACTCCAAAAGGCCGCTGCGTACCGGTCCACAGCGTCAGCTTTCCGTTCTTCCATTCAGCCAGAGCGGCACGCGGCTCGAGCGGTACATGCGCGATGTAGGAGACGGTGTAGGTAGCGTCGGGCCGACCGGAAGCATCTTTCGCCAGGTAGGAAAACAACTCACTCGTACCGACAGGGTTCGGCTGTTCCTCCCATTTCGCGTCGATGGCCGCCAGGGCTTTGCCGGCTTTGTGCTCGTCCGTGGCGGCGACTCCGATGAAATCGCCGTCGCGGATCACGGTGACGCCGGCCATCTTCGCGGCGCGCGACGTATCCGCTGAGACGAGCTTCGCTCCGAAACTTGGCGGCCGGAGTACGCGCCCGAATAACGTACCCGGAAGCTTCTGATCGGAGGCGTATTTATGCTTGCCGGTGACCAACTCGCTCGCGTTGACTTTCGGCAGGCTGGTTCCAGCCACATGCCAGGCGGTGGCGGGCGTCGTCAGGCCATCGCGGCCCATGACGCCGGCCCAGTCCAGCTTCGCCGCCAAGTCTCCGAAACCGATCTTTTTTGACCCAGCTTTGAGAACACAGCCGTTCTCCACGGTGAGACCGGCGGAATCGACATTCCAGATTTTTGCCGCTTGGCCGACGAGAGCTTCGCGCGCGGTCGCAGCCATTTTCCGCATGACCGGCGCCATGGTCGGCGTGGTACGGCTGCCGAACGTTCCAGCGTCCCAGGGGGTGAGAGCGGTATCGCCCATCACCAGCCGCACAGTTTCCGGTTTCGCGCGCAGCTCGTCGGCAACGGCTTGGGTGAGAGAAGTGCGGATATTCTGGCCAACTTCGACCTTGCCGGTGAAACCGGTGATCGAGCCGTCGCGCGCAATGTGCAGCCATGCGCCGACGTTCTCCGGCAATCGCACGCCTCCACCGCGGCGTCCCGATTCCTGTGCGTCCGCATCCCAAAGAATCAGCAATCCACCGCCGAGGGATTGCAGGAACGCACGGCGATTCAGTTCGAGTCCCTTCCACTCAGGCATGATGCAGCTCCTTGGCCTGGGCCGTCATAACACCGGCGGCCTTTTGGACGGCGGCGACAATCCGGTTATAGGTCCCACAGCGGCAGACATTGCCTTCGAGCTTGCGCTTGATCTCGGCCTCGGACGGTGCGGGAGTTGCGCGCAAAAGCGCTACACTCGCGACGATCATGGCGGGCGTGCAATAGCCACATTGCATGGCGTCGCAATCAATAAAGGCCTGCTGCACCGGATGCAGATGTTCGCCATCCGCCAGACCTTCTATGGTCGTGACTTCCTGTCCGGCTACCGAGCCGACAGACGTCTGGCACGAGTGCCGCGGCACACCGCCGACCAGGACAGTGCAGGCGCCGCATTGGCCTTCGCCGCAGCCGTATTTGACGCCGGTTAAATCGAGTTCGTTGCGCAGCACCCAGAGCAGGGGGCGCTCCGGATCGGTCTCCACGTTTCTGCGCACACCGTTTACGGATAGCTGCATACGTTTATTCTCCCAGAACTCGAGCGTCGGCGAACTAAGCCGGGCGAGGACGTGTCAAGACCGGGACATCGTTTACACTTTGTACCGGGAACATGGTTTACACATTCTGGGCTAAACGGGGATTGTATTTTTCTGTTGTAAGCTGAGGTTACCTGAGCGGAGGATAGGGCTCCGCAGGGATGCGACCCGAGCGCCGACTCAGGGGCCGGGATAACGCAGGGCGAGTAGCACTCGCTCCTGCGGCCCCACTTATCCTGGCGACAAAGCGATAAATCCAGTGGCGACATTTAGCGAGGACCTTGCGGTGTGGGCAGACCGCGCTGGGCTTGTCGTGCGAGCCAGCGTTGCCATTGCGAGGGCGAATAGATGCTGGCTTGCGCTTTGTCCAGTACACCCAACTCGTAAGCGCCGAACCACAGGCGCCAATAGCGGTCATCGATGGGCTGCAAGCCGATGCACTCTCCGACTAAGGCGTGGCTGAGAAAAGCCAATTGTCTTCCTCCACAGCGGAACTTGCCTCCTGCACAGACGTGGCGTATCTGCCAATCGGCTGGGTACTCAATCTCCGGCAAACGCGCCGGATAAGGCCGCGGCGAAGCTTCGAAGAACTGTGCGGGCGGCTTCTGGCCCAGTGCTTCGTGCGGACGTTCGCTGTTGTACTCCTGGCGAAAGGCGTCGAAGCGCTTTTGCTGCTGGCGCAGGGTGGCCGCTGGCGGCGTGGCGGTCTGCTGCTTTAATGTCAAGTGCATGCGCTCATGCCGGCCATTCTGCTGCGGGTGACCAGGCTGAATGCGCTCCGGCCAAATACCCAAACGAATCCACCACACCGACAAGGCCGTCAAACCGCTTTCTCCGTTGCTACCAAACGGCGCTCCGTTATCCGAACGGATTCGCTCCGGCAATCCATACTCACGAAAAGCGGCTACCATCACCGGTTGGATCTGCACCGTGGTGGGCGCGGGCAAGGCTTGGCAGCGCAACAAATAGCGACTGTAATTGTCGGTCAGGGTGAAGGGCTCGCAGCGCCGCCCATCGCTGGTGTGGAACCAGCCCTTGAAATCCACACTCCACACCCGATTGGCGCTATCGGCGTGGGCTAACGGCGCGCTGGCCGCTTCCCTGCGCCGCTGCCGTTTCCGTGGTACCGTCAGGCCCTGTTGTTTCAGCAACTCGCCTACGCTACTCACCGCCGGCCACTTTTGTCCCGGCGACTGCGCTTCCAGATGGGCCACAATCTTGCGCGCTCCCCAGAAGGGATGTTTCGCTTTCACCGCCAGTATCCAGGTCTTGACTGCTTCCTCCAACCCATGCGCCAGATGATGCGGCGCACGCGAGCGATCTCGCAAGCCTTCGATTCCTTCTTCGCCATATCGAGCTAGCCATTTATATGCCGTCGGACGTGTGATGCCGTACTCCCGGCATAGCTCCGCTATACTCTGCTCTCCCCTACGCTGTGCTTCCACAAACCGAAAGCGCTCTTCCAACACATTGCTCTCTTTCCAGCCCATGCCCCCTCATCGGATGGGGGCCCCGCAATGTGTAAACTATGTCTCCGGCACGTTCTGTATAGTATGTCTCCGGTCTGGACCACGTCGGCCGCGGACCCGGAGGTCCGCCCTACTAAATCGCCGAGATCAACCGAAAGGCCGATGCACTCGCGAGTTAGCTGCGGCTGTTCAGATAACGCGCCGTGGGAGCTTGCGACGAAGTGCGCAAGATGCGGAGCGCTTCTTCGAGTGCTTCCGTAAAGAAGTATTCACC
>JAICLJ010000289.1 GCA_025927575.1 Bryobacteraceae bacterium
AAGAACAGCGAAGCACAGGCCATGCTCAGCATATTCCCGAAATTGGAGCTCGTCCCCATAAGCAAGTACTTCAGAACATTGCCCGAGGCTTTCCGTCCTTCGAGAATTCCCGCGTGAAGCACTTCCAATCCGGGCTCAACCAGGATGATGTCGGCTGCATCCCGGGCGACATCGACCGCGCCTTCCACCGAAATACCCACGTCGGCTGCATGTAGAGACGGTGCATCGTTGATGCCATCGCCCATGTAACCGACTACATGGCTACGATGTTTGAGGGCGAGAATAATGCGGTTCTTTTGAGCTGGTGAAACACGTGTGAACACCGTTGCCTCTTCCACCACATGCTGCAGGGCGGCATCGGTCATTCGCACGATTTCACTTCCCAATACAATTCTGGAAGTGTCGATGCCGACCTGTTCGCAAATATGGCGAGTGACCAGCTCGTTATCGCCGGTTATGATTTTTATTTGAACGCCATCTTGTCGGAGGGCGGCGACGGTACTTGCTGTGTCCGCCCTTGGAGGATCGGCGAACGCTAAATATCCCGCCAACACGAGCTTCGATTCGTCCTCTGCCGAATAAGAATCTCGACTCTCGACGGCGCGATAGGCGATTGCCAAAACCCGATAGCCCTGATTGCTCAATTCATGGAACATCTGGAGGCACGCGCCATTTTGACCGGCGCTAAGGCTGATCACTTGTCCCGCCGATTCATACGCCGAACAATGTTGAACAACCGATTCGGGTGCCCCTTTGCTGATCAGGAGTCTCTTGCCATCTCGCGCTACGACAATTGAGACTCGACGCCGTTCAAAGTCAAAAGGGATCTCGCCGCACTTCGTGTAATCCCCGGTTCCTGCGCATCTTGCCTCAAGGATGGCCAAGTTCAGTGGATTTCGAATACCGGTTTCGAACTCAGCGTTCAAATGACCGAGCAAAAGCGTATGGTCGGATCTGCCGCCCAAAGCATCCAGACTTTGGTCGAGTTTCATCAATCCGCCAGTCAGGGTGCCGGTCTTGTCGCTACAGAGGACGTCGATGCTGCCGAGGTTTTGGATGGCAGGAAGGCGCTTGACGATGACCTTTTGACGGGCCATTCGCACGGCTCCCCGGGCGAGAGTCACCGAAGTAATCATCGGTAGAAACTCCGGCGTGAGTCCCACCGCCAGGGCCACCGCGAACAGTAGCGATTCAAGCGGATCGTGGTGCAACGCAATGCTCACGGCGACCAGAAATAAAACGAGAAACAAAACAACGCGCATGATAAGGATGCTAAACTTCCGCAGCCCGCGCTCGAAATCGTTTTCTTCCGGGCGGACGGTTAGCCGCTTAGCGATGCCGCCAAATACTGTCCTCGGGCCTGTGGCCGTTACTTCCGCAATAGCCGATCCGCTAACGACCGAAGCGCCGAGGAAAACCATGTAAGTTGTTTCGGGTTGATCGGTTGCTGCTTTATCAAGGGCGATCTCCTTTTCCACTGGAAGCGACTCTCCGGTCAGAGCCGCCTGTTGAATATAGAGATCCTTCGACTGAATCAGCCGTGCGTCCGCCGGGACAAGGTCGCCTGCAAACAGGCGGACAATGTCTCCGGGAACGACGTCATTCCGGGGGATTTCTTTCCAGTCGCCGTCGCGAAGAGCGAAGGCCGTACTTCTCACAACCTCTCGTAGATGTTCGATCGCACGTTGCGATCGATAGGTTTGCCAGAAATTGATCGCATTGCCAATCATGACGACGGAGACGATAATGACGGCGTCCACAGCTTGCCCCAGGAACGCCGAGAAAACCGCTGCGATTAGAAGCACAATCGCGAGTGGATTCAGAAAGAGGAGCAGGAGAGCAGCCACCGTCGAGCGTTGCCGGGAAGGGGCAGGATCGTTTGGCCCATATTCGGCGAGCCGTCTTGCAGCCTCGGCCTCGGATAAGCCCATCGCCGGAACAGCCGTTCCAGAATCGGGCGGGGCGGTCGTCGGCATAGTGGGTGCTTGTCGTCCTGAGAGGTGGAATCCAGTTCGAATTTAGGATAAGGGTAGCAGTTAGCTTGTCACGCCGGGCATATTATCGCACTCGGCGTTCGCTATGAGCTTTATCCGCTGGACGAGTGTTCGCCCCTCCACGTCTCGTCATGTACGATACGGTCTTTTTCAATACATAGTTGGTGCGGGTTGCCGCTCGAGAGGCACGTCTCTGTTTCCACGAATGGCAGATCTGTTCTCGCCCTCCACTGCTCGCAAAACACTGGATCGTGATTTATCTGCATGCCGCATTAAACTGAAGGTTTGAGCCCTTTTATCCAGTTACAGGAGACCCGGTGAGATCGCAACGACAAGATGTCTGTTCCGAAGAGCATGAAGAAGAACTATTCCGCTATATCAATTTGAAACTGTCCGCTCTCGGGCAGCCCTTCAGCGACAGCACTGCGGATCGGCATGCTCTCGAAATCGCCGGGCCTCTCCTGCGTAATTACCACCAGAAAGATCAATTGCTTGGATACCGTCTTTGTCCCGCGGATGCTCGCGTCCAGGCCTTTCTTGACGCTTATTTCAGTGACATCATGCCGGAGGGAGCGCCGCGTCTGCCGGGCGACACGTTTGTGCTGGATAGGCCCGGCCTGGCTCGCGTTATGTCCCTCCCGCCAGATCAAGACAAGCTGGCGTCGCCATATTTACAGTCCTACCGCGTGGCGCAGGGCATTCTTCACAACCCGAAGCACGATCGCCGCACGACGAAAGGGGTCTTCCACATCGCCGAAGGGGGGTACCCGGTTCCTGCTGACAAAATCGCTGTTCCTAAGCGCGCGTTCGCCTCTTTGCTATCCGCGGCCCTGGCTCCGCCGCCCGACCTCATGGCTCTGCCGTTTACGGCAAACCAGAACGATCAGGTGCGCCTCTTCGTCACGCTGCTCCTGCGTCCAATAGTGTGCCCGGCCACCGGGTCTGACCCGGCGAAGACGATGGAGACGCGCTTCTTTGCGCCCGCAAGTCTCGTCAGCAATCTCGATTTTGTCGAGAGTATTTTCGGCAATGGCGGCGATCCCTATCTTCCTGAAAACGATGCCGCGCTCGACGTGATGCATTGGACGGGACACACCGGTTGCGTGATCCTCGCGCCGCATTTGCTGGGCATGAAGAAGAAAGATCTCGGCCTGCCCCATTACAGCGACGCGACCGAGCGCCAGCGCGCGGAGGGAATGTGCTGGCGTGGCCCTGACGAGGAATATAACGATGGCGACACCTTCAAACTGGTCTGCCGCGACCATCGCGGTGTGATGGTCACTATCATCGCCGATAACTACTATGGATATTGCAAGAAGGAAGTAAAGACGCAAATCAGCTTCGCGGCGAATCTATACGGCCTCTGCGAGGAAGAGCACGCGGGCGGCGCAATCGCCTTTCCGGCATACGTACTTGGGCAGCAGTTCTACGCTGGGCGGACGGTGCTGACCAAGCAGGTGAAGTTCACAGAAGCCATGCAGTGGCTTGGAGATCGCGTGGATATCCAGCCCGAAGGGTACGCCAGAGATCGCCGTTTTCCAGATATCTTATACGTTCCGGAAAACGCCGACTTCAGCGTACGCGAGGGCAGCGTGACCTGGCAGAGGCAGGACGGACAAACACACCAACTGATATTGCGGGAGTCTGAAACCTACGTGCTTCCCTGGGGTACGAAGATTCGCCTGGAAAAACAAACCGGAGGAACTGCATGGCGCCTTGTGGCATCTCGCGCGGACCCCACGCTGTGCCACAAGCCCTGCACCGTCTCCGGCGGCGGCAAATCGGAAATTTCGAAGTCGATTGGGAGCTTGATGCTTCCTGGCCCCGTCTTTGTGAGCGATTTCGACCATGAGATCGAACAGGTGGCGCTTATCCTGGAAAAGGACTTCTCCGCGATATATAAGCAGCCGCGTTCCGAGCATCGCGCGAAGCGGCCTATCTTAAGCCCGGAACGGTCGCTGGGATCGGTTATCAAACTGATGACCCCGTCGCCGGAGTATACGGAAGCGCACAATCAATGGCTTGCGACGGTTCCGGAAACCATACGACAACTGCTGGTCACGGTGAAACGATATTACCGGCCGGATTGGGGAGAGAACTGGCGCCGCCATTTTGGAGTAGACCAGATCAACGGTTCCTTAGGGCACGAGTTGAAATTCGAACGCCAGAAGCTGGTGGCCAATTATCTTCGCGTAGGGCACGATCCGAAAGGTTCCTGGCGCATCTTTAAATTACGCCCTGATTTCAATCCGGCTGACAAGGTCCAGGTGGAAGATGACATCACAGCTTCAGTTGTGTTGCCGGGTACCAGCCTTGAGTACCTGGATGTCGAGTATCACAAC
>JAICLJ010000125.1 GCA_025927575.1 Bryobacteraceae bacterium
GAGCTTCTCCAGCTTACTTGCAATGTGACCGATTCCAATCGCGCAATGATGGGCCGGCCCCTGCGCGTTCCAATCGTTAATAAATCGCCGCGCTCCGATGGAGAACCGGTAGCGGCTGTTAGTATTGCCGATTTCGAGAATCGGTCCTGCGACGGATTCGGCCTCGGCCATCAAAAACTTCAATCGCCCGTCCGCGGCCTGGACAACCGACAGCAGGGTGACGGGACCATGTTTTACGGACATTTCCACGGATAGTCCCCGGCCCACCTTGCCGTGATAGACGGATAAGGGCCGGACCTTGGTTTTTCCTTCGGCGATCGCGAGGTGACCTGGGCCGTCGTGCCCCATCAGAACCACATCATCCGCGAAATCGATCGCATAGTATTCGGTGAACGATCCGCCGCTTCGGAATGCGTCCATAATCTTCATGGCCTGCGCGTTCTTTACTTCGTACTCACCGGCGACGGGTATGCCTCGGGCAGTCAATAAACTCGTTCCTAGAATAATCGAACTGATGGCGTCCTCGTTCGCCCCGTCGCCTTCCCCCTTGTAGTAATAAGCCATAGATCCCAGATCGTGCTTTTCGACCAGCCTGTCGAGCGCCAGCGATGTTTGCGCAGCGCGTTCCAGTTCCTCTAGAGGGCAGTCCGGCTGAACATCGAACGCATCGAAAAATTCACTTACCCGGTTTTGAACATCCGAGGTGCCGACGTGTTCCCGAAGGGCGGCTAGTTCATCGATTTCGATGAGTTCGATATGCCCACCGAAGGCGGCGCAATGCTGCGTCAGATCCGAGTAGATGTCGAGCATTCCGCCGTAGTAATGCCCCATCAACCCCAGCCGGTTGTGCTCCATCACATGCGCCACGGCAGCCGCTTCCACCCACCCGGCGATTTCGTTTTCCGCAATGGGATCGTTTTCCAGCGTGCCCGTCACCTGAAAGAACGGGATGCGGCAGCGCTCGAAGACATTTGCAATCTCGGGCACCGGACACGCCTGGCACCAGGCCAGCCACTCCCCCGTCATTTGCCGCCGGTCGGTTAACCGATTGAAGGAGGCATAATCGATCGCCTGCCCCGGCGCCAGATTCAGAATAATGACCGGCACTTTGGCGCGCCGGACAACAGGGAGCACGGTGGATGACAGAGCATAAGTCGTGACGTGCAGAAAGATAAGATCGACGTCCGCTTCGCGAAACCTGTGTCCCGCTTCAAGCGCTTTCTGAGGAGTATCGATCAAGCCCAGGTTCACCACGCGCGCGCCGGATTGAGCAAGGCGCTGCTCGACTTGAGCAATGTATCCCTTGAGCCGTTCCTCGAGTCCAGGGAATTGCGGCCAGTATGCATCCAATCCGATACCGAAGAGTCCGACTGTCAGGGCATGACGGGTTCGCGGCGGCATCAGTCGTTCCATCATTTCCATTTCCCGGTCAGTTCAGGGGTCCATGCGCACGTAAAGGGCAGAGCACACGTTGCGATCATCAACGGTTCTGACCCGCCTGCGCCGGTTCCGAATCAATCTCCTGTTTCGTCACTTCCGCGGCCGGCGATAACTCCTGACGGTTTGGCTTTTCGGCCCGCAACCGCCGGAAGGTCTCGAGCGCCTTTTCCTGGCCCGCCGCGTCCCCAAGCGACTTATAGGCCTGAGATAGCCGATAATAAGTGACTTCGTCATCCGGATTTAATGCGCTGGCGCGCTGCAGTTCCGCCAGCGCGCGGCCAGGCTCTCCCGAGGCAAGCAGCACGCCGGCCATTCCTAAGTGAGCTTCTTCGAAATCCGGGTAGTATTTCAGCGCTTGATCGAAGAACCTCTGGGCCTTGTCGAGTTGCCCCGATTTGCGATAGGTCTCACCCATTTCGTAAGCTGCGTTAGCATTCGTGGGATCAAGTTCGAGTTCCTGCTCGAATTCCTTTAAGGCCTGCGGTGTCTCGTCGACATTCTGTTTCTGGCCTTGCCGCAGAAGCGTCCGCCCAACGCGAAAGTGAATGCCCGGCCGATCCGGAGCAAGCTTCAGCACCTGTCGATATTCCGTGAGCGCGAGGCTATAGTCTCCTTGACTCTCGTAGGCTTCGCCGGCAGCCTCATGCCTCCAAACGGAATCGGGTGCAACTTGCGACAGCTTGACCAAGGTCAAATAAGCGAAGTTGGCATAGATGCGCGAAGTCTCATAGAGAACTTCGGGATCTTTCGGATAGAGTTTGTTCAACTCCAACGCGACCTCCATTGCCTGGCGGTCGCGATGCAAGCCCGTATAGGCTCTTTGCAGTTGCAGACCGCTCAAGCGTCTCAATACGGAATCGGTGGATTTCCCGAATCCCTTTTCCAGGCCGGGCAACGCTTCGCTGTAGCGGCCGAGTTCGGAAAGAGACATCGCCAGAAGAATATCGGTATTCGGCAGACCCGGCTTCAGTTTCATGGCCCGGCGGAGCGCCGAAACGGCTTTGTCGAATTTCCGTTCCTGAAAATAGACGAGGCCCAGGCGTCCGTACACTTCGGCTGTGCCGGGAGACAACCGCTCCAGCTTCTCGTATGCGCGTTCAGCGTCAGCGTAGCGGTGTTCCGAAAGCGCCTGTTCGCCCGCTTCGTAATCACGCTGAAGATCCGCGTTGCTGGCTTGCGAATACAGGCACGAGGAACCGAGCAAGAGGATCAAGAGGGCTGCTGCTGGTCGCACGGCTCTCGTAATCATATCGCTCGCACAAACTCTGTCCAGCTAGTTCTCTAACCGAAAGATTCGTCCCTAATGCGAAAGAGCACGACATCACGCGGTCATAGCATTGGAGTATACATTGAGAACAATCCCGTGAAAGCTGGATTGACCAAGGTCCCCGAACAGTATCCGTGGTCGAGTGCAAGCGTCGAAAAAAGTCTCGACGCGGCACGCAAGAGTGCGTGCGCCACAGCTTAAGTTAGCACTTATGGGTCTCATGTTGGCTTGCGTCACCAGGTGAATTTCGCTCCAAGCTGATTGATGCGCCCCGGATGGGCGCTCGTAATCTGGCCGAACCGAGGCGAACTTGAGTCGTACTCCGGAACGTCCCATTGCGTGTGATTGAACGTGTTGAAAGATTCCAGGCGCAGTTGTAAGTTCATCCGTTCTTTGATCGGGGAATTTTTGAAGAGCGATAGATCCCAGTTGTTAATTCCGGGAGCTCTCAAAATATTACGCCCAGCAGTACCGAAGACTCCGGGAGGCGCTTGAATGAATGCAGCGGTGTTGAACCATTCGGCGATACTCTGGTGAAACCCGCCAGGATAGGGGTTTCCGACGAGCATAGCTCGATTCCCTCCCGCCGCGTCAAGAAGACGCCGGCGTCAGGCGATGTGATCGAGTAGGGGAATCCTCGCTGGAAGGTGGCGATTCCGTTCAACTGCCAGTTTCCCAAAGCAACATCGATCACCTTCGGCGTGCTGCTGAGGAAGCGCTTGCCGCGGCCGAACGGCAGATCGTACACAAAACTGGCAACCACGCGATGGTCGACGTTGAAGTCCGCCAGGCCGCGATCGAGTCTTGTATTGTGGTTGTCGATTGTTCCCTGATAGCCACCGCCCGTGTTTCCAATGCCGGCGGCGGCCGATTTCTCGTCGATTGCCTTCGCCCAGGTATACACACCGGTCAGGGCCAGTGAGCCGCTGCGATGCTCAATCTTGACATTGCCCGAGTTGTAGTTGGAATTTCCGGACCAGTCGCTGTTTATGTAGGTGACGAAGTTGGGATAGGGCCTGCGGGCCAGCACAGGAGTCGGATTGGCCGGATCGGCGGGCGCGAAGGCCTGCGCAATATTGCGGCGCATCAACAGGTGCGTTCCCTTGTTCCCTATGTAGTTCACCTCAAGCGTAGTGTTCGAGCCAAGCTGGCGCTGCACCGAAAGAGACCATTGCTGAACATAAGGATTTCGTGGACTCTCGGATATGATCACCGCGATAAACGTGTTGTCGGCGGGAACGGCCGGTCCTTGCACGATAGGCGGGAAAAGAGTATCGGTTGTCTGAAGAGCTGTCGTCTGACCCGCGCTCTGCTTGTAGTCTCCGCGGCTGACGTAGGGGTAGAGATCCGCTGAGCCATCAGTCTCGCGCCCCTCCGCCGAATCCCAAAAAATGCCGTACCCGTCGCGAATCACGGTCTTGTCGCCGCCAAACGGCCGCCACGCGAATCCGACGCGAGGAGCAAACGGAGTCAGGGAGGAGTCTGCCGGGTTGTTCCGGCCGCAATACCGGTAGTAATTTCCGTCGATGATTCCCTTCGTCACCAGCGACTGGTCCGCCATGCACAAACCGCCCGCCGGATTGGTCACATCCAGCCAGCCCATCCGGTATTGGGTCTCGTAAGGCACGCTGCGCCAATCCCATCGAAGCCCGAGATTCAACGTGAGGCTGGGGGTGACCTTCCAGTCGTCCTGAAAGTATGGCGCGAGGTACTTCAGTTTGAACTGGCGCGGATTGCCAGCCTGGTCGCCTACGCCGAATCCTCCCGGCTGAAATACCGCCGCATCGTTGTAATAGCCCAGCAGCATATCCGCCACCGGGTTACCGGTCGCAAAGCCGTTGAAACTGAAATTACCCAGGAAATTGTCAGCGAGATCCCGATTGAGGCTCCATTGACGGTACTCGACCCCCATCCCCAAAGTGTGATTCCCGCGAACGACCGTCAGCGAGTCCGCGAACTCCCACATCGGTTGATTGCTGGTGGTGTAGGCATTCACAGCGCCGCCCACGCCTGAATACCCGCCGGTCATGCCAATGCTTGGATAGACTCGCTGTGCCGGGCTCAAATTCGTGAAGACGCCGGTCAACGCGAGTGATGCAATATCGTTGGGATCGGCGGGATAACCACCCTGGTTAGCGGTCGCTTCCAGGTAACCGAAGCGAAATTGGTTTACGATATTCGGTCCGAACGTGGTGGGTGTGAGATACCGCCCAGTTGGTTGTATCCTCCACAAAGAAGTTATTGCCGAGCGGCACGTTCACGCTGCCCGAATTTTGAGAGCTATAATCCGACACTGTTCCACGGCCAAAGATTGTGCCAAACTTGCCCAAATTCTGATCGATCCGGTAGGTTTGCTGATTCACGTCGTTCGGGAGCGAAGTTGTCTGCCGGTAGTTTCCCTCCGCGAGGTCAACGTTCGGGGCCGGGAAGAACTTCTGGACTCCCAGCCTCGCAAGGCGTGAATAACGGTCCTGGGGAACGGCGTTGTTTTGAAAAGGCAGTCCGGTTGTCGGATCGATAATCGTCGTCGTGAAATGCCCGGACAACTCGGCGGGAGTGGGAACCAGGTTCAGACTGTCGATCCCCTGGCGAATTCGCGTTCCTTCGAAATTCGCCATAAAAAAGGTTTTGTTTTTACCGTTGTAGAGCTTCGGAATGTATATCGGCCCGTCGATCACAAAACCAAACTGGTTCTGCCGCAAAGGCGGAATGTTGGCCTGGAAGTAGCTGCGCGCGTCGAAAGCGTCGTTTCGATCGAATGCAAAGAGCGCTCCGTGGAAATCGTTCGCGCCGCCCCTGCTGATGATGTTGATCTGGTTGGCGCTGAAACCATATTCGGCCGAGTACGTTGCGGTCTGTTCTTTGAATTCCTGAATGGCATCCACGGATAGCACAACGGCCGGCGTATTAAGAGACGTATCCGTATTCACCATGCCGTCGAGCAGGTAGTTGTTCGACGTAGGCCGCGAACCGTTGATACTGATGGCATCGCCTTCGCCTTGCCGCATCGAGCCCTGCTCACCGCTGGTTTGGACCGCGCCAGCTCCCAGAAATAGCAGTTGCAGGAAATTCCTCCCGTTCAGAGGGAGTTGCGTCACTTGCCGCTGAGTCACGACCTGACCGACGCTGGATGTTTCCGTCTCCACCGCGATAGTCGATGCTTTGACGTCGATGGTCTGGGTAGTCGCCCCGGCGGCGAGTTGCAGATCGATGCGAGCAACCTGCGTCACGTTCAATTGAATTCCGGACTGCTTCGCGGTCTGGAAGCCCTGTTGCGCGGCGCTGACCGAATAAACACCAACAGGCAACAGCGCGAAGGAGTAGTCGCCTGACCCGTTCGATACAGTGTCGCGAGTGAAGCCCGTTTGTTCACTCGTGACAGTCACCTTGGCTCCAGGCACAACAGCTCCGGTAGCGTCCTTGATGGTGCCGGTGATCTGGCCTGTTGCCGTTTGCGCCTTCGCTCCTATTGAGGCCCCAAGCAGGATGAAAACCAGGGGGCACACTAATGAGGTTCTCTTCATGGCGTGTGCCACCGCAGTTCCGCACGTATGGTCCCTGACGCTCGCTTCCGGTGGCGAGAATACATTACCGTTGGATTGAGCCGCTATGTTCACAATGCTTTTCATGAAGATCATCCCCTCGGCAGAACGGATCAAACAGCACTCACGTCTCAAATAAATCGCTAGGAAACCGAGGAGATGCTAACACCGGTGGCGCAGTGAAACAAGCAAAATTTGGTATCAAACATTCCCAGATAGCCAGATAGGTTTGATCGCGAGATTTAATCGCATCGCTTCAATAACTTACGAGCTGTATTCGCTCGACGCCAAGGTGCGGCGCTCGTACCGGGGTGCTCTCGCTATTTCGCGCGCAAACCCAGCAAACTTCGTAAGGCTTCGGACGGTAGCGCTTACGACCGCCGGAGCATCATCACTGCGGCAATAATGATTGCAACCGCCAAACCCCGCCGCCACGAAAATGCTTCGTGGAGAAAGGCAATGCTGAATATCACGACCGCAACAGCTTCAAGGCCGAGTACTGCAACATAAACTACACTCATGTCGGCTCGCCGCATCGCACGCGCTTGCAGAAGGGCACCGGCAACAAATAGAAACAGAAACGCTACTGTCGGCGGAAGGCGCGTGGCGCCTGAAGATGCTTTCATAAATAGCCCGCCTGCCGCAAAACACAGAGCCGCAGTCACAAGATAAAAGAGATTCATCGCCGGTCTAGTATTGTAGTAACCCGACGCATTGCATATGCCTGGACACATGGGTTCGTTCTGTTCGTATCTAAAATCGCCTCCGCTCGCGTCTCCTATATGGGAGATGTACACGCGTGACTTCGCGTGCGATATGGGAGATATATTGAAATTGGCTTGGGCAGCGGTGGTTCTCTTGATTGCTTTTAGTGGGCCTGCCGCCGGCGCCACGGAAAGCACTCGGGTCCCCACCCCGGAAGCAGCGCTGAACAGGCTTTATAACTTCGACTTCAAGGGCGCGCATCGAGAATTAAGCGAATGGACTGCGGCTCATCCTGAAGATCCGCTTGGCCCCGCTTTTCAAGCCGCCACGTATATGTTTACGGAATTTTCCCGTTTGCATATCCTCGAGGGCGAATTCTTTGAAGACGACAAAGAATTAGCGAGCAAGAAGAAACTCAAGGCCGATCCCAAACTTAAGGCAGCGTTCGATAAGAACGTGGATACGGCACAGAAGCTCGCCCAGGCTGCACTCGCTAAAAACCCCAACGATCAGAACGCTTTGTTCGCGTACTCTGTCGCTACGGGTGTTCAAATGGACTACGCTTCACTGGTCGCAAAGCGCGGTTTGACAAGCCTCAGCTATGCCAAACAGGCGCAGGAATACACGCACCAGCTCTTACAACTGAACGCGAACTTTGTCGATGCCTACCTGACAAAGGGTTTCAGCCAATATCTGCTTAGCAGTTTGCCGTTCTTTGTGCGCTGGTTTGTGCATTTCGATGGAGCTGAGCCCGATAAGCAGGCGGGCATCGAAAACCTCGTCAAGGTGGCTAAACACGGCACCTATTTCAAGTCATACGCTAAAATTCTGCTGGCCATTATCTATCTGCGCGAAAAGCAGCCGGAACGCTCGGCTAAGCTTCTAACTGAATTGAGCAAGGAGTATCCCGAAAATCCTTTGCTGCCCAGGGAGTTGAGTAAAATTCAAGAGGCTATGGCGCGTGGCGACTTTGGGCAGCGAGGATCGATTTAAATTCACGCTCCGACCGATCCAAAAACGCGCGATAGCCATTCGGATCGATAAATGGATTGCCTTCGCTGCTATCCAGGCGCTTTCGCTTGGCGGTCAAATCAAAAAACGAACCATGCGATGCGAGAAAAATGTCGCAAGGTAAGCTACGTAAAACTTGAAAAGTGTGCTCGTAGTCGTGCACGATCTGAGGATACTTGTGGTTGCCTACTAGTTTATAACCCGGCGCCGAAGTGCTGCAGACAAACACAACGTTGTACGTTTTGCCGTGGTCGGTAACGGGCATGGTCCAAGTAGTACAGCCTCTTGTGTGCCCCGGGGTGATATGCGCGGTGATGGTCGTATTGCCGAGCGTCACCCGATCCCCATCGGAAAGGATGCGGTCTACCTTGACGGGCGGAAATGTCAGCTTGTTGCCCCAAGCAAAATCGTCGCGATCGCCTGTCTCGAGGGCATGCGTATCGCCCCGGCTTGCGACAAGTTGAGCGCCTGAAATTCGCTTCAACTCAGCCAGGCCTCCCGCATGGTCCATGTGAGCATGGCTGTTCAAGAGAATCTTGACATTTTCCATGTGAAAGCCGAGCGCGGCGACGTTGCGCTCGATCTGCGGAGCGGTCTCGCGAAGTCCGCCGTCGAGCAGGATGTCGCCTTCGGGCGTAGTGATGAGGAAGGACGTCACATCGGAGGCGCCCACGTAGTACAGGTTATCCGCGATCCGAAAGGGCTTCACGGGCCGGTTCCAGTCCCGCGAACTCGGAACAGCTGGCGGCGCACAGAAGAGAAAGGGAAAGAGCGCACATAGGAACGGACACAGGCGAAAGCGCATGGCAATCCGGCGAGGATAGCACGCACGCGCAATCCGGCCGCAGAGCGCGTTTCCTAAAATGGTTGCGTATGTCTAAATTGTCGATTCGCGACCTGGACCTGAAAGGCAAGACGGTCTTCATTCGCGTTGATTTCAACGTGCCGCTGGCGCCGGGAGGCCGGGAGATCACCAGCGATAAGCGGATTCGCGCGTCGCTTCCCACCATTCAACACGCTCTCGACCAAGGCGCGGCGGTCATCCTTGCCAGCCACCTGGGCCGTCCAAAAGGCAGGCCGAATACGGAGATGAGTCTTGCGCCAGTGGCGAAACGCCTGAGCGAACTGCTGGGCAAACCCGTAAAGATGGCTACCGATTGCGTGGGCGATGAAGTCGCCTCGCTGAAGCCGAAGCCGGGCGAGATTCTGCTGCTCGAAAACCTGCGCTTCCACAAGCAGGAAGAAGAGAACGAACTGGAGTTTGCCAGAAGCCTGGCCTCGCTTGCGGATGTTTATGTGAATGACGCTTTCGGCTCCGCGCACCGCGCACATGCGTCAACGGTCGGCATGATTGCGAACATGCCGCAAGCGGCTGCCGGTCTTTTAATGGACAAAGAAATCGAGTGGCTGACGAAAGCCACGAAAAATCCAGATCGTCCGTGCGTCTCGCTGCTTGGCGGAGCAAAAGTGTCGGACAAAATCGAGGTGATCGAAAACCTGATGAAGGTTGTCGACACGCTGTTAATCGGCGGAGCGATGGCCTATACGTTTCTACGGGCACAAGGCCTCCCGACCGGGAAATCTCTCGTCGAGGCGGATAAGATCGATCTCGCGAAAGAGTTGTTGCAGAAGGCGAAAGGAAAGCTGCTGCTGCCGCTCGATCATGTGGTGGTGCGTGAAGTGAAACCGGGAGCGGTGTATGAGATCGTGGAAACGATCGGCGCAGATCAGATCGCCGTCGATATCGGGCCGAAGACGATTGAGAAGTATTCAAAGGTCATAGCGGAAGCGAAGACAATTATCTGGAACGGGCCGATGGGCATCTTTGAGATGCCGCCATTCGACAAGGGCACAGTGGAACTGGCGAAGGCGGTAGCGAACTCCGGCGCTGTTTCGGTTGTCGGCGGCGGAGACTCGGAAAAGGCGATCAAATCGGCAGGACTCACATCCAAGATCACGCACGTCTCGACCGGCGGAGGCGCGTCTCTCGAATTCCTGGCGGGAATCGAACTACCGGGAGTTGCCGTGCTGCACGAGAAAACAGCGGTTCCCAGCTAAGCGGTATACCTCACACGCCCAACTCACGCCCCGTGGATGTCCAGGGCGGCCCGATTGGCCGATTCAAGTGCCGCTTCCTGTCCCCAGCTCATCTGAGCCGCATACGCTCCTGCAAAATAGATTCTTCCACAAGGCCGGCCTGCTTCCGGCCAGAAGCGTGCTAGCTCACCTAATCCGTAGGGAACTCTCTCACACATGCCTGCCCAGGGATTTTTCGACCAGTCGTACGCAATCGTCTGCTCAATATCGACCGATCGGCCGGGGTACACTTTCATGAACTCAGCAAGAGATAGAGAAGCGGTTGTACCCGCCTGAGCTCCCGCGATGATGATGCCGCGAGGCGTGTTGACCTCTTCTGCCATGGGCCAAAACTCGCTCAGTAGCGGGCTCGGCGGATACCAGTTTGGACTTATTTTGTCCGTCTTCCAGAATCGCGTCCGGGACTGAAAGACGATCCGGGTACGGGTGTAATAAGGCATCTCCCGAATCACAAAGGCTTTGGCTTCGGGCCATGCGGGTGTGACTGGAATCTGTCGCAGCATTACCAGCGAAATGCAACTGACCAGATAGTCAGCGCTTTTCTTTTTCTGTTGCCCGAACTCTTTATACGTAACCGTTGCACCTGATGGACCGTGCTCAATCGCACTGACCGGGCAGCCCAGGTGCACGCGTTGGCCGAGACGCTCCGCGAAAGCATCTGTCATCAGCTGATTGCCGCCTTTCAGCCGGAACACTTTTTTGCTCTCCAGGTCGGTTCCGCGGAGTTTCTTTATCGCGGCGGCCCAAATCATTTGCAGCGCCGGAGTAGAGCTACCAAAGAATTCAAGAGCCGCGGCCGAAGCGCCGTCGCGTTTCAATAAATCGCGCATCGTAATCTGGTCCAGCTGTGTGAGCCCCGGCAGGAACGGGTTCCGTTCATCCTGGATTCGATCGACGTATTTCTGAACGTAAAGTAACGGAAGTTCTGCCCAGGGCCGTTGAACCAGAAAATCTGTCTCGCGCTGATTGAATCCCAGCTGAGTGAGGACTGTCTTGCTGTGCAGCTCGTCTTCTGGAGTCGGTTTCCCCCTCAAATAGCGAACGATGTTGTTCCGGTGGGGATAAGGCTCCGCCGTCAGCCCGAATTCCTTCAAGTATCGCCAATATTCTGTGTAGCCGGGATAGTAAAAGTGCTCCGCACCGATATCTGCATACAGCCCATCAGCGAAGGGGTCGTGGAGTGTGTGTACGTGCCCGCCGGGCCGGCCGCTCGCTTCGAGCACCGTCACGTGGTGTCCTCGCCTCATCAACTCGTAGCCGCAGGACAGACCCGCAATGCCCGCACCCACGACAATGACGCTCTTTTTCGAGGGGGGTACCTGCTGAGCAGCGGCTGTGTGAGCCACCATCGCTCCGCCTATCTTCAAAACGTCTCGTCGGTTCATTTAAACTCTCCTTCACCTTGCCTTGGCACTCTCCAAGTGCTTCAATTTTTCGAACTGAACCTGAGCCAACTCTGGCTGACCAAGCTTCTGATACACGCGTGCCAACTGATAATACAGGCTCAGTCCGGTTGGTCGCAGCTCAATCGAACGTCGAAGGGCCGGCAGAGCTTCGTCATGACAAGGTACAGCGATGTAGACCTCGCATCAGAGAAAATACACGGGACGGTTCGGTGGTTCCTTCGCGCCACCGCTTGAACGGCTGCAAGCGCCGCGTCTGTTTCACCCGGACCCCTCTGAGTGGCCGCGATGATCACCGATGTTCACCTACATTCTGCCGATGCGCTATTGCTCGGCCCCGGCTGATGGTTCTGCCGGAACGGCGCAGACAAAATTTGTATAGTCGTGGGCGTCGCCGCTTCCCTTATATTTTGCAAACTGAGGATACGGGCAGAGCGGACGAGTCACCTGGACGCCTTTGGCAGGATCGCCGTCGACATATTTCGTAGCAACGATATCTCCCGGCTCGGAATCCTTCTCCACCCAGGCCTCGAGAGCATCGAACACGCCTCGCTCCGGACCCTTCGCCGTAGTGGTACCGAGTTGCCCGAAGAAAGTCGGGCCCGGACCACCGATACAGTGTTGCATTCCAGGAACCATGTAGAGACGGACAAACTTAGCTGCCTCTGCCGCCCCCATGGCGGTTAGCACACTGTCGTAGTAAGTGACTGTGTTGAGGGGCGAAATAGCCGGATCGTTCCAGCCGTGATAAAGGATCAGCTTGCCGCCGCGCGCCTGGAACTTTCTCAGGTCGGGATTGGTCGCATTCAGGGCACGCGCGGTTTTCTCATCGGCAGTTCGCACGGCATTGTCGATGTTTGCGGTTAGAGGATTCCAGGCAGGATCTTCAAAAACCATATAGCGGAAATAGTTTTCCAGGAAGCCGGCGCCGAGACTGGCGCCCGGAGCTTGGCCCATAATCCAAAGGCCCCAGCCACCGGGTCCGGTCTCGCCGCCGGGCGTGTAACCCGGAAAGATACTCTCCCCCTGTGAATTCCGGCCGCCGGCATACAGTTTCTTCAGAGCCTCAACCTGCGGAGCCGTCAGGCAAGTGAGAGAATCGGGCCCTTTGCAGAGCAGCACGGAAGGATCGAAATTGCATTTCGTCGGATTGCCGACGACCTCGTCTTTTACTCCGTCCTCGGCATCGCAAGCAGAAAGGACGGCAGCGCCGATGGAGGGAATCTTCATGCTCGATATGTAAGCCGGAGGATTGCCAAACATCGCCTGTGTCGCGCCAAGGCCGCCGGCAAGCAAATGCGTCCAGTAATTTGCAGGCGCTCCGGCCAAAATGCCATCAAAGTCCTCCGGAAAACGTTGCGCTTCCATAAGGGCCTCGCGGCCGCCGTCCGAGCAGCTATCGAAATAGGAGTGCTGTAAAGACTCGCTGTAGAACGCTTGGACAAGACGTTTCGCATTTTCGGTTGTCTCGTGCAAACCGCGGTAGCCAAAATCAATCACCTTTTCGGGATGCTTGTAAGCCCAGCTTGCATCCACGCTGTCTGCTTCATGTCCGGTATCCGTAGCCGCAGTCGCAAATCCGCGCTTCAGATCGCCGGCCATGGCGTGGTAATCGATGGAACCGGCGAAGCCGCCATTGCCGACGCCGAGATATTTACCATTCCAACCGGCGGCAGGTAGCCAGGCTTCAAACCGTATATAGGAATCGCTGGTTGGCTTGATCACTCCGGCAACGCGGCAAAAGGCGGGCAGCTTCTCAAGCGAACCGCCGTACGGCGGCGTAAACGCTCCCGCGGGAACCGATTGAGCAGTCGTGATGGTCGTGTTCGGCAGATTCGCACCCGACAAGCCCTCGCAACTTGCGGCGTTCGCGGGAAGCGCGTTCGCGGCTGCAATCAGAAACAGAATTGAAAGATTAGCGGCAGGAAGTCGCATCGCAGCGGGAATCATATCAACCGCCGAGCGACGTCGGAAGACATTCCGGAATCTACTCCTCGGCCTCGCCGAGCCATTCCCGGATGATGCGCTTCACCCGGCCCGATTCCTGGAGCTGCAGCAGGTTGATATTCAAGTCGTGAATCACCGGGGATTGCAGCGGCGCGGCAAATCCGTAGCCCTGATACATGTACGCCGCCTTCGAAACCGCCAGGTCGGAGTCGCGTTCCTGCTGCAACAGATATAAAAGCTGGGGCCGATCGAAGATAAAGGCGTCCACTTTCCGCTGTTTTACAAGATCGTACCCTTGCTGAATGGACTCAACCGGCTGTATTCTGGCGCGAGAATCAAGAGCAAGCTCCTGCCCCGGCGAATGATCCAGTACGGCAACGCGTTTGCCCGGAATCTGCGCGGTCGAAGAGATAGCGACTGTTTTCATACCGGTCAGCGTCAGAGTGCTGGCGATACCTGCCACAAGAGAAGTCGCCGTAATAATCGACACGATCATCCAGATTGCCGTCAGCAGTCGCCCCAAGACCGTCCTGGGCGCGCGATCGCCGTAACCCACCGTCGTCATGGTGACAATCGCCAACCAGACGCCGTTCGCGATGCCGGGAGCGGCCCTGCGCGGAAACTGATCCGACGATTTATCTCGCTCCGCCAGCCAAATCAGCGTCCCAACCAGGGCCAGAGTAAACGACAGAACAGCGACAGCCACAAAAAACGACTGGCTGAAGAACGGCCGAATCCTCTCCCAAATTGTGGGAGCATCCACGCGAGAAAGGATCGACAGACTTGATCCGAAATACGGCTCCGTGAACTGCACCTGATGCGCACGCTCTGCGGTAATGCTCACCGGCCCCACGACGAGGTCGGCTTCACCGGCAGTTACCGCCGCAAGCGCTTCGGGAACGCTGCCATACATTTGCAAGCTATAGCGCCAATCTGCTTGCGCCGCAGCCTCCTGCCAGATTTCAATGGAGATGCCGGTAAGACCGGAATCTTTTTTGATAATGAAAGGCTCAGACCCGGCAACCGCTACGCGCAGCACTTTTGTCAGAAGTGGAGCCGCTTTCACTTTTCGGAAGCCGGGCTGCCAGGAGCTCGAAGAAGCCACGAAGCAGAATACAAACAGACAGAGGAAATATCTCATCGAGTCACTCGTATTCAGGCGCTCCGCGGTCCAACGATTATCGTAGCTTCGGAAACGCAGGCGCGCTAGACGGGCGGCTTGCTCCCGGATTCAGCGAGCAAATTACGGACCTCCGCATCGCTGGTCTGCGAAAAGTCTTCATACCAGGCCCCGACCGAGAAGAATGGTTCGGGCGTGGCCGTGCAAATGATTTCGTCCACCTCTTCGCGTATATAGTCGCAGGCGGCGGCCGAGGCAACCGGAACCGCCACAACGATGCGCCTTGGCCGCTGGGCTCGGACGCTTCGCACGGCGGCCAACATGGTCGCGCCCGTCGCAAGCCCGTCATCCACAAGAACCACTGCACGGCCTTGCAGGGGAATTAAGCGGCGATTTCCACGGTAAAGCAGTTCGCGATGCGCCAGTTCCCGCGCCTGTTCAGCCGCGACGCGTTCGATCAACTCATCCGGCACTTGCAGTTGGGCAATGAGCCCGTAGTTGAGGACTTGGACGCCTCCGCTCGCAATCGCGCCAATCGCAAGCTC
>JAICLJ010000033.1 GCA_025927575.1 Bryobacteraceae bacterium
CAGGGAGATAGCTCCTATTCCGTGATGAGCGCGCACTTACAGCAGATTCCGCGTTCTCCCGAGGCTCTCAATCCTGAGATCCCGCCGGTGCTCGGGCTGGCGATCATGAGAGCGCTTCAAAAAGATCGCCTGGCGCGGTACCAGACGGCGGGCGAATTTTTGGCGACGCTTGACGACATCCGCCGCCGGCACGACCCTACCTGGGCGACACGCGAACGCGGAACTTCACAGGAGTCCACCGAAACGTCGCCTGCCTCCCGGCGCCCTGACCTGCGTGAATACGTACGCCGCGAGCCCTACTCCCTCTCGCCGGCGCATACGCCTACTCCAACCCCCGCTCCAACACCGACGCCGGCCACGGGCAATCCCCATCCCGGACAGATGCTGTTCGATCCGGATAGGCTGGAGCGCATAAAGCGCGATTTGGCCGCCCATATAGGTCCGGTTGCCCGGCTGCTTGTCGACCGCACGGCGAAAAAGTCTATCAGTTGGAAACAGCTTTATGAGACTCTCGCAAAGGAAGTTCCCGAGGGACCCGAGCGCGAGCGTTTTTTGGCATCGCGATCGCGCTTATAGGCGCACATATATTCGCAGCCCGTTTCTGGCCGGCGAGCGGACAGCAAAACCTGCAGGCCGCTCTTCCAATCATTCCGCCTCGTCGTTCGCTTCGAGCAGCCTCAACGCCCGAACCAGGCTGCGCTGCATCCGGTTGAACGATTGCCCGAGCACCGAAATCTCGTCCCGGCCCTTGACTTGCAATTCCTGAACTTCTACGTGTCCCTTACTGATTCCATCCGCCATGCGCGCCAGACGGGCCACTGGGCGAATGACCGTAACGATCAGAACGACGTCCAGAATCACGAGTGTGAACACCGCCAGCACGGTTACATACAGCAGCAGCGTTTTGATCGCACGATTCGCCATCGCGACCGGAACCGACTCGGGAACGGAAACAATCTGCGCGCCGATCGTGTCGTTCAAATGCCACCCGAAGCCGTTGTCCGGCCCGTATTGCCGGACTACCGCAATGGGCGCTTTGGCGGCTGTGGCATGACATTCCAGGCAACTGGGATCGGTGATGGTAATCGGTCTGGCCAGGAACAACGACGGTCCGGTCGGAGTAGCTCGTTCGCCCGAAAATTCCTTCAAATTGGGATGGTTCCGGAAGTTGTTGACAATGTCGGCTTCCCAATCGACAGCCCGATCCCGAGGGTTCGTCGGATTGAGCGTCGCTTCCTTGTAGGAATAATTCGGGTATTTCTTGTGAATGAACTGGAAAGCCTCCGTCGCCGCATAAGCCGGCACTGTTTGCGGCAGAAATTTCCGGCTCCGCTCTTCTGTGGGCAAGAGTAGAGGTTGGATCTGTTCCGACGTGTAGTGCCGCGTGGCCAGCGTGGTCTCCATCATCAGTTCCGCCTGGCGGACGACCTCATCGTGAGCCAGATTCTGCAGAAATCCGTACGCCAGCCAGGCAGCCACGGCAAGGCCGCTGCCGAACACAATCAAAAAGATCAAGTTGAATTTCGCAAGCAGCTTCATAGAGCGACACTCAAAGGTTAGGTTTAAACAAGAGGGACCGATTCAGGGTATCGCAGCCGAATCTTGGAGGTATCCACAAACAGGGCGAACGGGGGGAGAGCGAAACTGCATCTACTTGAATATGGCCCGGCACGATTCCGCAAGAACCGGCGCGCCCCGCGTCTGGATCGGTACGTCCGGATGGCACTACAAGCACTGGTTGGGGGCGTTCTACCCGCCTAAAACGCCGGCTGCCGGCATGCTCGCCTATTACAGCCAGTTCTTTGACACGGTTGAAATCAATAACAGCTTCTACCGTCTGCCTCCGGAGAGCGCGCTAGCGGATTGGCGCGACTCCACGCCGCCCGGGTTCCTGTTTGCAATGAAAGGCAGCCGCTTTCTGACTCACATGAAAAAACTCAAGGACGCGGAGGAGGGCTTGGAGCGATTCCTGCAGCGGGCTGAGATCTTAGGCGGCAAGCTCGGCCCGATTCTCTTTCAGTTGCCGCCGAACTGGGAGGTCAACCTGCCGAGACTAGAAGAGTTCCTGCGCATTCTCCCGGCTCACAACAGGTACGCGTTCGAATTCCGCAATGCGTCCTGGAATGTGCCGTCCATTTACGAATTGCTGTCGGCATACCATGCCGGGTATTGTATCTTCCACCTGGCCGGCGCACAGTCGTCAATCCAAATAACTGGACCTTTCGCCTATCTCCGCTTACACGGGCCTGGCGGTAAGTATCAAGGCAGTTATTCGACCGCCGATCTTCATAGCTGGGCGCAGTGGATCTCTAAATGGACAAGCGCTGGTCTCGACGCTTATGTCTATTTCGACAATGACGACTCGGGATACGCCGTTCAGAACGCGATGTCTTTAAAGGCTATGATCTTTCAAAAGCAGGCCCGTTGAGGTTGGCGCAGTTGAGATTCTGAATCTGGAATACCTCGCTCGCGACAAGGTGTAAGAATTTCTATTTATCACTCAGCCTTTAAAACTTCCTGGGGGCGCAGGCTCGCCCATCCGGCCCGTTCCGGTTGTTGTATAAACAATCCGTTACCATTTGGCGCGGAATCGACGTACCACCCTGCCTGTTAGCGGCGTATTGACGCCTTTTGTGGCAATAGGCTAACTTACACTCACAATCATTCGATTTCCCGCGGACCGAAGCCGTTAAGCTCCTCCGCAATTGTGATGCGCGGGTTGAACTCTCTGGCGTCAATCCCCGCATCCTCGTGAAATCGTTCTGCCTCGCCGAAGAGCAGCAAGTACGCGTTTCAATTCGGAGGACCTGTTGCCGGCTATGGTTCAGCTTTCGCGGTCGAAGTGTCATTGTGCGGTGGTTTATGCGCCACACGTTTTATGGAGCGGTTTTCAGACTCCGAAAATCCTGCTCGCGCTGTTTGCGCTTTTCATATCGGGAATGGCGATTCAGGCGCAATCGACCATTCCTCCGGCGTTCGCGTACCAGATCGTGGGTAACGGCAACGGTCTAGTGCTGGATGTTCTCGGCGCGCAGACCGGACAGGGCACGCCGGTCGATATCGCGCTGTCGGTCCCGAGCGCGTCGAATCAAACGTGGCAATTCGCGGCTGTCGATGCGCAACACTATCAAATTGCCAGCAGCGCTAGCGGGAAGGTTTTAGACGTGTACGGAGCCCAAACCGTGCCGGGCACCGTAGTCGATATTGCGATGGCGGTTCCGGGCGCGGCGAATCAGGAGTGGCAACTCGTGCAATTGCCGTACTATGAAATCATCAGCAGAGCGACCGGCATGGTCTTGGATGTATAAGGAGCGCAGACGTATAACGGCGCCCCCGTGGATATCGCCAATACCACTGCTGCGGCCCCGAATCAGCAGTGGAAGCTGGTTTCGGTGGGGGGAAACTCCTACCAGCTTGTCGGCAATAGAAGCGGTAAGGTATTGGATGTCGCTAATGCTCAGACAGCCCAGGGCACGCCTGTCGATATCGCCTTCGCCGTTCCGGGAGCTTCGAACCAAACATGGCAATTGGCGGCTGTCGATGGGCAGTATTACCAAATCGTCAGCACAGCCAGTGGAAAGGTTTTGGACGTGGTAGGCGCCGGAACCGCGCCCGGCACGGGAATCGATATCGCGACAGCTGTTCCAGGCGCTTTCAATCAGGAATGGCAGTTCGTGGAATTGCCATACTTCCAGATTGTCAGCAGAGCCAGCGGCCAGGTCTTGGACGTGTATGCTGCTCAAACCAACAACGGCACGCCCGTTGATATCGCTCCTGCCGTTGCGGGTGCGCCGAATCAGGAGTGGATGCTTGTGCCAGCGGGTACGCCGCTGCCGCCCGCAGTGTTCACCATTAGTGGGCAGGTGACATCAGGCGGAATAGCGTTTTCGGGTGCGGTCATCACGCTAGGTGGAAGCCAGTCTGCTTCGACGACTACAGATGCGAGCGGGCATTATTCATTTAGCGTAGTGGCGGGAGGGAGCTATACTGTGGCCCCTTCGCTCTCGGGTTTTAGTTTCAGTCCAGTAGCCGGAAATTTTGTTGACTTGAGGTCGAATGAAGAAGTAAATTTTGTGGCGTCGTACAACGGCGGCGGTGGCGCTGGTGGTGGGGGCTCAATCGATTTCAACCCAATCGATCCTCCTTCGCAGCTTTACGAACTCCCTAATGCTGGAGCGACATCCTGTGATACTATCGCCGGGACCTGGACGCAATCATCATCCCCACCAGCTACGTGGCACCTTGCCCAAGCTGAGAATAACGTTTCCGGAACTGTAACGAGCTCGCTCGGACAGACTTGCGGTGCAATCACATGGCAAGTTTCGGGCACAGGGTCGGCAGGATCGTTCAACCTTGCAGTTTCGAGCCCCTCACAAGCGCAAGATACGTGTGGGAACGAGGCAGCAGCAAACGCTAATAGTACGATCACGTTGAGTGCACCTTCATGTTCGACAGGTTCGGGAACAATTACCTGGCACTACTCCAGCGGCAGGACGTCTAGCGCGACGTCGACGTTCACATCGAATAGCAGCACTTCCACCGTGTACCCAGCGAAGCTGTCGTCGAGCCTACTATCTTCAAAAACCTTTGTTGCACAACAGGTAGATAATTGCGATGGCACGCCCAAAAGTCCGACGGCTTTGCGTTGGGGGTATAGGAATTGTTATCGCTATACGCTTTTGGATCAGTTCGGTGCGCCAATGAAAAATCCGGCGGCGTTTACGATGTCACGAACCGTGCATGCTGTTGATACCAACTATGCAACGGACTACAGCATGAGCGGATTACAGCTGAATGATGCGGCGCAATGCTTAGATGAAATCTCTCTTTTTAATCCTGCAGGTCCGATCCCAACGGGGAAGTATAATAAAGCCAAGCAAACCATTTATGCGACTGATACGGCGAGTGGACAGCCATATACTGTGCGGATCAATTGCCTGTCCTTTACAAGTACGGGAGTCACGATGACGGACACCACCTCGAACCCCAGCAACAGTTGCAGATGACGCAGGTCATCCGGCGTTGCTCATACTGAAGGGCAACGTTGCCGAGTTGCTTGGTACTCGGCTTAGCATGGTTTGAGAGCTTACTTCCTGCACAGAACTGAGGAGATCACTTGACGTTCTTGACTCGATGCCTATTTTTTTTCACGAGCGCTTCACTCGTAGTCGCACAAACAAGTTCCGCTACCTTCCGCCATAAATTCGGTATCCCGCGAACTGCATCCAAGACGCCTCTGAAGGAGGTGTTCACGGTGGCTCCGAATATGGAAATGATCGTTACGTACGGTCCCGGCAACGTAGTCTGCAGCCTGAAGATTCCGTCGAGCGCTGCGCCGGCCAAGGAACTTCATCGAGTCCTGGAAGAGGTGGCTCCCCCGTCGACCCTCGGCAAGAAATGGAATGGAATGGAAACGATGTTCGGAATGGGGGGCTATCGGAATACCTACTACGAGCATGCGATCGTTACGGAGCAGCTATTGGCGGTGGATCGAGAACACAAGAACGCGGGAGCCAGCGTTGTCTTTAAAGAAAAAGCCTGTGGTTGGAAGCCCGGCAAGGACACGTTTGATACGCCGCGAGAAGACCGATAACGCCGCCATTGGTGAACCTTGGACGGCATCGGAACATCGGTAGTAAAGCGGTACACTGAACCGCTCTCCTGAAGATTCGCCACGCGACTCCCCGCGGTCGTTCACTTTAAAGAGCATCCCGTGCTCAGGCGCCTGGTGGGGTAGGTCCTCGACCTGCGGCGGCCTCTCAGGCCGCCAGTTCGTTTTGCCAAGATGGCGCCTGGCAGCCCCCGCAGCCCAAGGGGCTGCTCCACGGCTTTCGCAGAAAAGTGAGTTTTATTGGTAACTCCGCCGGCAACCCCGGTAGATATCGCCTTTCCAGGCACGCCAGGAGTGGTAACTCATACAATTGCCGTACTATGAAAGTTCATTGTTGACCGCTTTGTTGGCCGCTTTGGAGGACAGGACGTGTTCAGACAACTTGTGTATTGCTATTTGCTATTAATTTTAAGTGGTTTGATTGTATTGAGCGAAGACCTGACATTTTCTCGCACACGACCGCTGATGGCTTTATGTACGGAGCTCCAGGATAAATATGGACTTCTTGTGACATACGAGGATGCCCCTGGTGATCCTATTACAGAAGTCAATAGTGAAATCCGTTCGAACGGTGTTACGTTCCTTTCGCCGAAATGGAAGACAATCACGTTTCACATTCCATCCGGGCTGCCGACTCGACCTGATCTGGCAACTCCGTTGAGCGGTGCCGTGGATGCCGGCACGTCGCTAGCTACCGTTCAGGACGTCGTCAGACAGTACAACGCTTCGGGTAATCCAGGCAGATTTACCGTAACTTCGGACGGCGAGTATCTCCACGTTGCACAGACGGCGCGGATGGTGAACGGCAAGTTCGAGCGGTTTGAGCCCGTGACGGATACCGTGCTGGCATGGAACCCCAAAACCGGGACCTGCCGGCAAGTATTAGGTGACCTGTTTGCCGCTCTGCGGCAACAACGCTCCATCACGGTTGTGGAAGGCGCCGTCCCCATGGGTGCTTTGTTAATGACCCACTGTAAGGTCGAGGGGAAGTCGGTGACAGCACGTCAGATCCTTGCCGCCGTGGCCGATGGGCTGGATACTGATCCCGTCACGGGGAAAAAGATGGGGTCGGACGCGTGGTATCTGGTTTATGATCCTAATGGACATAAGTATTTTCTGAGCTTCGTACTGGTGCGTAATAATAGGCCGAAAGCGACGGTGGGAACAAGGAGGGCCGCCTAGCGCGTGATGAAGTCAGAGCCAAGTCAAGGAAGTAATAGAATCGGCGCCGCCACGGCAGTTCATCCGAGCAATTGAGCGGCTTAGGCCGGGAAGATCGGGACCGGCAGGCAAGAATGTCGAACGGATCTCCATATCGTTTTGGCGTGCTGATGGTTATCCGGTGGATGACCCTTCTGATTGCATGTACAGCACAAATGGTTGCGCAGTCTGGCGGCAATCTGAAATGCAAGGGACTGCACGACAGCGACACCCCTGCCGCTGCCCTAGCGTATCTTAGCGGGAATCGAGATGCTCTCAATAGCGGGTGCATCACTCGGGCGCTTTACATCATAGGCCGAGCTGGCTATAAACCTGCCGCCTCAACGCTCATAGGGTATCTAGATTTCGAAGACCCAGCAATCTTAGCCGGTTCAAAAATGGTGCGTCAAGGCGGAGTCTATCCCGCTGAGGCTGCGCTCGAGTCTCTCGGAGCTTCCTCGATTCCCTATTTGAAGCGAGCTATCGCTAACCAGGCCGACACTAACATCCTCCGGCGCGTTAACGCCTCCGCAACTTTGTTTTTTGTTGCCGAAAGCAAGCCAGAAGCTCTAGCGTTTATCATCGAAAAAGCTCATGGCTCGCAAGACGCAGAAGTGGCTAAAGCACTTATCGGCGTTGTAGGAAAGCTGCTCAGATTTTGTCGCCCAAAAGATGCCAATGAGTGCCAGTATGTGTGGGCAAGCCGCTAGGGGAAAGGATCGAATTTCACTTGAAGGAGAGAGAGCGCAAGCCTCCCGGGAGCTGCGAGCTTTCTCCAGGAAGTCTCTAGCAGCGGCGCTGCCGATGTCGCGTATCGTGGTCTCCTCGAAGCCTCGCTGCCTGAATAGCTCCAAGGCAAAAACCGACGAAACCCAAAGCCGCATCCTGGAGGTCCGCGTCTTCCGCAACGCGGCGCCGGACTCTCCATCGTTCACGCCTGGTTTGCCTCAAAGCGATCAAACTAAGATAGAGCTATGACGAGACGCAAGTTGATTCTCGCCTTTGCGCTTCTGCCGGCGCTGTGTTTTGCCGCCGATACTCCTCGCGGCATTCACGCGTTTCAAGAGGTCAACGAACACATCTATCGCGGCGGTCAGCCATCACGCGAAGGAATCCACGATCTCGCAAAACTCGGAGTGCGCGCGGTCGTCGATCTGCGAGGCGGCGGAGGACGATCCGTTGCGGAGAAGAAGCAGGTCGAGGCGCTCGGAATGAAATACTACGCTATTCCGCTCCCTGCTCTCGATGCTCCTCAGAAGGAGGAGATCGCGAAGGTTCTTGGCCTGCTCTACGATTCTCAAAACTGGCCGGTGTTTGTCCACTGCCAGCATGGCCGCGATCGAGCCGGGACCGTTATTGCCTGCTACCGGATCGCCCACGACAACTGGACCAACCAGCGCGCGCTCAAAGAGGCTGCCTACCGCGGCTTGAGCCGCTTTGAAAGGGGCATGCGCGCATTCATCCTTCAATATGAGCCCGCCGGCGAAGCTCCGAAAACCATTGCCCTGACAGAACCGAAAAGCATTCAGTAGTCCCGATCGTTCCGGCGTGGAGCGGGTGTTATTCTGAAAGCGCATTCCCTCCGCAGATGGATTTTCTAGAAGGTCTGAATCCCCAGCAAAAAGAAGCCGTTGCGCATGTCGAAGGCCCGATGTTGCTGCTTGCCGGAGCAGGAAGCGGTAAGACTCGCGTCATCACGAATCGCATCGCTCACCTGATTTCCGCGCATCATGTGCCTGGTCCCGCGGTGCTGGCCGTCACGTTCACCAACAAGGCCGCCGAAGAGATGCGGTCGCGCGTGGGCAGCTTGCTGGGCCGGACCACCACAATCGGCACGCCGCTGGTTTCAACATTTCATTCGTTCTGCGTACGAGTGCTGCGTCGCGATGGCGATTCACTTGCCGAGATACGCCCGGGTTTTACACGCCAGTTCACCATCTACGATGATGACGATCAGACCGCTCTGCTGAAATCGATCTATCGCAATCTCGGGATCGACGATAAGACCATTCAGTTCCGCGCCATGCTGTCGCGCATCAGCCATGGCAAGAGCCATAACGAGACGCCGCTCGACTGGTACAAACAGGCGACCGACCCAAAAGCGACGCGGATGGCTAAGATCTACGAGCAGTACGAAGAGCGGTTGCTGCAGGCCAATGCCTTCGATTTCGACGATCTGCTGCTCGAATCCGCCCGGTTGCTGAAGCACGACGAACTGTTGCGTCAACGCTATAACCGTCAATTCGAGTTCGTCATGATCGACGAATATCAGGATACGAATCGCAGCCAGTATGAGCTGATGCTGCTGCTGACCCACGTGCGCAAGAACGTGTGCGTGGTTGGAGATGAAGACCAGTCGATCTACGGCTGGCGCGGCGCCGATATCCGCAATATTCTGGATTTTGAGAAGGATTTTCCGAACGCCAAGGTCATTCGCCTGGAGCAGAACTACCGTTCGACGAAGAACATTCTCGAAGCGGCCAGCGCCCTTGTCGCGAATAATAAAGAACGCAAGGGGAAATGGCTCTGGACGGATTCAGGCGCGGGGTCGAAGATCGGCTTCTATGAAGCTCCGGACGGTGAAAACGAAGCGCTCTACATCGCCGACACTATCGAAAAGATTCTTTCGGCTCATCCCAATGAGCAGGTTGCCGTCCTGTACCGAACGAATTTCCAATCCCGCCAGATTGAAGAAGCGCTGCGGCGGTATGGCCGGAAGTACCTGGTTGTCGGAGGCTTCAGCTTCTATCAGCGCTCTGAAGTCAAAGACCTGCTAGCGTATTTGAAAGTGCTGCTGAGTCCCAGCGACTCGATCGGGTTATTGCGAATAATCAATACTCCGGCCCGCGGCATCGGCAAGAGTACCATCGAACAGATTGAGCGGTATGCGCTCGGGAAGAATCTGCCGCTGTGGCCTGCTATTCAGCACATGATCGACGAAAAAGCATTCGCCGCGCGCGCTGAATCCGCTCTCAAATCCTTCGTTCAAGTGATCGAAGAACTGCGTTTGACGGCCGCGAGCGCACCCATACCCGACACGCTTCGCGCGATTCTGCAGAAGACCGGTTATGAGGAGATGCTGAAAACGGACAAGTCTCCGGAAGCCGAGTCGCGCCTGGCGAACTTGGAAGAGTTGATCAATGCCGCGGTGGAAGCGGCCGAACGAGGCGAAACCACATCGGAATTTCTAGATCATGCGGCGCTTGTTTCCGACAGCGATCAGGTGGATGAACGCGCGCCCGTATCTCTCCTGACCATCCACAATGCCAAGGGGCTGGAGTTTTCGAATGTGTTCCTGGCCGGCATGGAGGAGGGGTTGTTTCCGCATAGCCGGTCGCTCAATTCGGAAACGGGCATGGAAGAGGAGCGCCGGCTTTGCTATGTCGGGATGACGCGCGCCGAAAAGCGGCTTTATTTGACCTGGGCCCGGTATCGCCGGCGGTTTGGCAACGGCCAGCCAGAAGCCACCATTAAGTCGCGGTTCATTGCCGAGGTTCCGCCGAGTCTCTGTGAACGGCTCTCTCCCTATCGCGAGCTGCACGTCGATGAAGTGGAGCTGTTTTCGGAACAGCACGACGTCCGAGAGTCCGTTAAGCGCAATTTGTACACGGGACGCACTTTCAATTCGCTGGACAATATAGCGCAGTTTTTTGCCGAACGCGGCATGTCCGTGCCCTCTGGAATCACGCGCGCGCAAGAGGCTCGATCGGCGCCCCCAGCCCTACAAGGCCCGAAAGCCGATGTACGTATTTTGCCGGCCTCCACATCGCCGGCGAGTCGTCCGGTTCCCGCAATCCAAACTCAGAATAGGACTGCTTCCGTCACGCCCATCCGTCCGCCGGCGCCGAAATCCGCGCCGAAATTTCGGAGCGGCAAATTCGGCGCGGGCAGTACCGTCCAGCATCCAAAATACGGCCGGGGAGTGGTACTGCGTCGCGAAGGCGAGGGTGAGGATGCGAAACTAACTATAAGTTTCCCGGGACACGGGCTGAAGAAAATCATAGAAAAGTTCGCAGGAATCAAAGTCGAAGAATGAATACAAAACACGTCGCCGACAAGACAGAACGCAAGAAGGTGAAAAGGGAGGCCCGCAAGAAAGCGGCGCCCAAGGCGAAGCGCGCCTCCGGCGTAGCGCGCGGCTCGATGAAGAAAAAGGTGCGGAAGCTCGTCAAGGGGCAGCGTAAGCGGTAACAAAAGACCGAAAAACTCGCTGACGGCCGGTCATGTGGCAGGGGTAAGTGAGCGCCTCATCCCGCTGCATCGACCGGCCTGTCTATTTGACAGGCACTCTCGTATACTGGCGCATGATGTTTCACGGCTCTCAACCCTCGCCCTCTGAATGTCACAACTCCTGAAGACGAAGAGCATTGAGTCGCTCATTCACGAATCTGAATGCGGTGACAAGCGGCTGAAGCGTTCTCTCGGCCCGTGGAGTTTGATCGCCTTCGGCGTCGGCGCGGTCATCGGCTCTGGTATTTTCACGCTGACAGGCACCGCCGCGGTCGGGTCGATGTACATCTCGCATTCGATCTTTGAGGCGCCTGTCCTCGATCTGCTTCTGCATGGCGCGAAAACCGCATCCGGTGTCGGCCGGCCGGGGGCTGGCCCGGCCATCACGCTGTCGTTCATTTTGGTGGCGATCGTCTGCGGATTCGCGGCGCTGTGCTATGCGGAATTGGCGTCGATGATCCCTATCGCGGGGAGCGCGTACACTTACGCCTATACCACGCTTGGAGAGATTTTCGCCTGGATCATCGGATGGGACCTGATCCTCGAATATGCCGTCTCAAATATGTCTGTTGCGGTGGGTTTTTCCGCTTACTCTAACGATATTTGTGACTTTCTTTTTCATACTCATCTGCCGGATTACCTGTCCAATCCGGCCATGATCGAGCTACACCGGACGGGAGCGATCTTTAACATACCCGCCTTCCTCGTCGTGATGGCGCTGACCTGGGTTCTTGTACGCGGCGTTAGTGAAAGCGCGGGAGCTAACAACGTGATGGTTGTGATTAAGATCGCGGCGGTGCTCGTGTTCGTCTTTGGCGCCGCGCATGCAATCAAGCCGGAGCACTGGCGGCCGTACATGCCCAACGGCTTCTCGGGCGTGCTCACCGGCGCCGCCATCGTATTCTTTACCTATATCGGCTTCGACTCGGTGTCGTGCGCCGCCGAGGAAACCAGGAATCCGCAGCGGGACATGCCCATAGGAATTATCGGCACCTTGATTGTCTGCGGCATTTTATACGCATCGGTTGCGCTGGTGCTGACCGGGATCGTCAATTGGAAAACGCTGAACAATGCGGCGCCCGTCGCCAATGCGTTAAAGGCGATCGGTCTAAATAATCTGCGATTCGTGGTTACGACCGGCGCGCTGCTGGGCATGTTGTCGTCGCTGCTCGTTTACCAATATGGGCAGGCGCGCATCTGGTTTGCCATGTCTCGCGACCGGCTGCTTCCCGATCTGTTTTCGAAGGTCCATAAGCGCTTTCAGACGCCGTACGTTAGCACGTGGATTGCGGGCTTTTTCGTCGCGGTACCGGCGGGGATCTGGGATATCGGCACGCTTGCCGAGCTTGCGAACATCGGCACCCTCTTCGCCTTTATTCTTGTTGCGTTTGGCGTCATCGTTCTGCGGCGCACGCAGCCCGATCGCCCCCGTGGATTCCGCGTGCCTTGGGTGCCGCTCACGCCGGTCCTGGCAATCGTCTTTTGCGGCGTCTTGATGTTGAGTCTTCCGCTCCAAACGTTCCTGCGGTTTATCGCCTGGCTGCTCATTGGCCTTGTGATCTATTTCTGTTACAGCAGCAAGCGCAGTCCTCTTCGCACCGAAGAAGCCGTCGAAAAGTAAATCTTATGCGCTCCCGGAAGGCCACGCTTCAATACGTCCTGTTACTGGTGCTGCTGGTGTGGGGCGCGGGCGTCAGCGTAACAGTTGCGGTATACGAGATCTACCAGCGAGCAGCGACGCACGATACGGAGAAGCCGTTCAGATTCCAAGGTAGAACGCTGGATCTCGCCTTCGTGAATGAATCCGGCAGGGCCGCCGGTCTCCAGCGTGGGGATGAAATCGTGACGGTCGGTGGCGAGCGGATCACCGGTTACGAGCAACTCGACCGGCTTCGCATGCGGTGGCGCCCCGGCAGTGTCATTCAACTTGGGGTCCTTCGCCGGGAGAAAGGGCATCTGCCGCGCGAGATGGATGTGGCGCTCGCCGTGAGCAGCGTCAGCAGACCGGCTATCGATTGGACGACGGCGATTTCTCTTTTCGCCGTGCTCCCGCTGGTTTCTCTGGCCATCGGCTTCTTCGTCGCGTTCACGCGCCCTCGCGATCCCGTCGCATGGCTGACGATGGCGCTGCTTGCCTCGTTCGGCCAAATTGCGCAGGATAGCTTTTTTGCGTTGAGTTCGCCCCTTCGCGAGGCTGTCATGGTTTACCGGGCCTTTTTCAACGAGACCTGGCCTTTGTGGGTGATGCTGTTCGGCTTGTATTTTCCCGAACCGTTCGATTTTTTACGGCGCAGGCGGTGGATTCCCTGGCTGCTTTCCCTTCCGTTTCTCTGCCTGCTTGCCCTATCGGTCTATATCGAATTTCATGTAGGCCATGACATTGCGCGGGTCAAGCCGCTGGTTGCAGCAACGCGGTGGATTAATAAGCCGGCAACGGTGTTCGCCATTCTGTGTGCGTTTAGCTTCTTCGCGAGTATCGCGATCAAGCTGGCACAAGAGCGGCACCCGGACGCTCGGCGGCGCCTCCAGTGGCTATTGGCCGGCTGCGGCGTCGGGCTGACGCCGGTATTGGTATTCGCTCTCTTCCAGAGCGTTTTGAACATCAGACTCCCGCTTTGGTTCATTGTTTCGGCGTTGCTGCTGATTATCCTCTTTCCACTGACGCTCGGGTACGTAATCGTGGTCCAGCGGGCTATGAACGTTCGAATCGCGCTCCGGATAGGCGTGCAATATACGTTGGCGCGCGGCGGCATCACCGCCGCACGTGTCTGCCTGACTGCGCTCATTATCTTTTTTATGTACCGGCTCACCAAGAGCTCCGACAATGCTCTGTGGGCGGACTTCGCCATCGGCGTGTGTGTGGTGCTGCTGTTTCTTTTACGGAGAGTCGGCCGGTCGGTAATGAATTGGACGGACCGGCGCTTCTTTCGGGAAGCATACGACACCGAAGTGATTTTGACGGAACTCAGCCATAACGTGGCGGGCATTCGCGATATGAGGACGCTTCTCGAGACGGTATCGCGCCAGATTTCGGATTCGCTGCATGTTCCGCGCGTGGCCGTGCTGCTCGATTCCTCCGGGAGTTTTCGCCCGGAGTATTCGCTTGGATATAGCCCGGAGCCGGCCGTGGAGTTAAGCCCCGAAGGGACAGCCGTTCAGGTTCTAAAGGAAACCGGCCAGCCCTCGCGGGTCTATCTCGACGACGACAGCTCTTGGACCCAGCGAACGCCGGAAGAGGAGCGCGAGATCCTGCGTATTCTCGATGCGCAACTATTGTTGCCGGTAGCTCTAAAGGATCGCCTTCTAGGGATCATCAGTTTAGGGCCGAAGCGTTCGGAAGAGCCTTATTCGGCGGACGACCTGCGGCTTCTGAACGCAGTAGCGTCACAAACAGGGTTGGCTCTCGAGAACGCGCGCCTCACCGAGAGCATCAAGGTGGAAGTGGCGCAGCGCGAGCGCATCAATCGCGAACTCGAGATCGCGCGCGAGGTACAGCAGCGCCTTTTCCCGCAGCATCTTCCCGTGGTAGAGGGGCTGGATCTCGCCGCGTATTGCCGTCCGCAGCAAGGCGTTGGCGGCGACTACTACGACTTCTTGAGTCTGGAGAACGGGGAATGCCTTGGCATCGCGATTGGCGATGTCTCGGGGAAGGGAATCGGCGCGGCGCTGACCATGGCGACGCTGCAAGCATCGCTGCGGGGCCGGACCATAAGCCAGTCGGGAAGCGTCGCCGGCATGATCGAGCTGATCAACAAGCTGTTGTATGAGGCGTCCGCGTCAAACCGGTACGCAACGTTCTTTTATGCGCAGTATTATCCGAAGACGCGCTTGCTGCGTTATGTGAATGCCGGACACAACGCCCCAATCGTCTGCCGCCCTCATGGTGACGGCCAGACGATTCTGCGCCTCGACGAAGGCGGCACAATTATCGGGATCTTTCCGGATTCCGTTTATAACGAGGGGTCGCTGCAGCTCGAGCACGAGGACCTGCTGGTCGCCTTTACCGATGGCGTCAGCGAGGCGATGAACGAACATGAGGAGGAGTTTGAAGAAGAGCGGCTGATAGCGGCGGTGCGTGAATTTCACAGCCTGACCGCCGCGGAAACCATTGTCCATATTCTGGAGCGCGTCGACGACTTTACGGGGGGCACCAGGCAGCACGACGACATGACACTCGTCGTGGTTCGGGTTCAATAGCGGATGAAACCCGAAGTATCGGTTGTTATCTCCACTTACAATCGCGCCGATAGCCTGCTAGCGGCGGTGAGCAGCGTGCTCGTGCAAGACCAGGCGCCGCCTTACGAGCTGATCGTTGTCGATAATAACTGCGCTGACGAAACCGCGGAGCGGATCCAGCAACTGGCGCGGCGGGATCGACGCCTCAGGTATGTATTCGAGCCGCGGCAGGGCGTCTCGCACGGCCGCAATGCCGGGATAGCGATAGCGCAGGCGTCTATCATTGCGTTCACCGACGATGACGTCTCCGTTGAAAGCGATTGGATCGCGGAGATCCGGAAAGCATTCGAGGCCAAACCGGATCATGGCTGCATCGGCGGCAGAGTTCTGCCGCGGTGGCCGTCGCCTCCTCCTAGGTGGCTGAATGAGAGGCACTGGGCGCCGCTTGCGCTGCTTGATTACGGGCAGGAACAGGCGATCGACGCCAACAATCGCCGCTGCCTGATCACGGCCAACATGGCCGTCCGCCGAGACGTGTTCGATCGGATTGGCTGCTTCCGCCCGGCGCTGCAAAAGACAGCAGCCTCTGCCTGTTCAATGGAAGACCAGGAGTTGCAGGAGCGATACTGGCGCGTGGGTGGCCGGTGCTGGTTTAATCCGCGCATGATCGTTTACGCCGCAATACAGCCGGAACGCCTTACGAAGAGTTACCATCGGCGCTGGCGTTTTCAGCATGGCGAATTGCACGCGATGCTGCGAGATCCGGATGTGGAGGCCTCAAAACTCCGGCTGTTCGGCGTGCCCGGTCACATCCTGCGCCGTGCCGCCGCGGCATCGCTGCGGGCCGGAACGAACTATCTGATTGGGAATCGCGACAAGGCCTTCGATAGCGAAGCGGAGATCAGGTTCTATGCCGGATTCATTCGAGAACGCATGCGTCAATAGCCGCAATCCGGAGCCCGACAACGGGATCCGGATATCTTTTAGGGAAACAACGCCTCTTTTATCAGGGCCATTTGGCCGGCATGGTAGAGATTATGCTGCGTCACTCCGGAAATCAAATGATAGGTGCTGTACGTGCGGCCCGGCGCTATATCCTCCAAATGCCTGTCGCCCAGCCGCTCGGCGGCTTCTTTCAAGGCGACCACGGCTCCTCCCATTCGCTCCAGCGTCTTCTGCCAGGCGGCCTTGCTCGTGTCTTCGATAGGCGGCCAGCACAGCGATTCAGATTCTTCCGGAAGCGGGGTTCCATTGAGCGCTCTCGTGGCAAGCTGGTTCCAGCAAGTGACGTGAAGCACGAGTTCCCAGATATTGTGCGTTTGCGGAGCGATGCGCAATTGTGCCTGCTCCGCGGTTATGCCGTCGAGAATTTCCTGCAGAGAGGGACCGTGCCATGCCTCTCCAAAGCAGGAACGGCGGAGCTGATCGGCTAAACGGGAAACTTCGGGCATCGCGGCTCCTTACCCGATTATGCAACGGATGCGTCGACGCAATCCGCGATGGATGACCGATCGCACGCCGGAGGCGGCATGTTTGCTGAACATATTAAACGACGACACCGAAGATCCCGAGATCAAGTCGGAAATCTCTCGGACGAGGACCGATGCGTTCACCGCTACCGCAGACCTCGTACCTCAGTAATGCCCCCTGAGATCGTGATTACGGTCCTCCCAAAGCTCACACAGGGCAAATCAAGAACGCAATAAAACACATAAAGCCCCCGGGAAACGAAATCCAGAACCACCTTGCCACTGAAAATCCTGGTAAAGCGCTGCTTCGTGGTAGCGCTCTACTAGGAGATAAGTAAGGGTGACTAGGGCCATACGAATCAACGGTGCCCCTACACAGGAATGATGTCCGATTCCGAAAGAAAGATGGTTAATGCGCCGGCGAGCAATGTCTAAGTGATCTGGGCTGCGGAAATATGCAGGATCTCTATTCGCGAGGGACACTCCTAAAATCAGTCGATCGCCTTCGTGAATGCCAGCTCCATTGAACTGAATTGATTGTGAAGCCATTCGAAAGAGAATACGTGTCAGCCCTGCGTAACGCAACAATTCCTCAATTGCGCGCGGCGTCAGCGCCGGCTCAAAATGCAGGCGTCGCCATTCGCCCGGTTGTCGAATCAAAGGCAGCCACACATTCGCCAGCATGCGCGGCAAGGTTTGTGAGAGCGCAACAAAGCCCGATTCACGCAAAGCCAACGGGCCGGAGTGAAAATGTTGCCGGAGATGTACTTCTGCAGCTTTTGCCTTTGTGGCAAGGGATTTGTCGAAGGGCTCTGCGGCGGCTGCTGAGAGTTCTGCAGCGAACACCAATAGGCTCTCTGCTTCGGTCTCAGCGATATTAGTTGCAAGCGAGGCCAGTCGCTTACAAACGGGGTCAGCATATTGATGAACCAGATCTACTGGCCGGCTAGTTGGAAGATCATCCAAGATTTGTTGTGCAAGACCCCTGATCTCGGTCTCCCAACCATGAAGTATGGCCGGTGCCAGGGCATCAGTCGTTTCACTTCGCATTCTTAGCCGCTCAGCATTGTTAGCCACCAGCTTGTCTAATTTGAGCACGCCCCGCGGTCCGACCGGATGGAGAGAGGCCGAGCGAAAGGCCGCTGCAACGTCGACATAGCGACTTAAAACCCAAGCGTTCCGGTCTTTATCGAAATATACATCTTGTATTGATCCCGGACACAGCGTATCGCCTGCGTAGCCAATTGTCATTTCAAGCCTATTACCGCTATAAGCGGCTCGCGATACTCAAGGCGTCTGTTGGAGAAGCCGGCCTTGTCGTAATACGCGAAGAATTCATCTGGAGTTGAGGGGATGGGTGTGTAAGGAGGATGTACACCCTGAGCTCTTTGCATCAAGTTGTTAGTGATCATGGACCAGCCATCAGGTGTGTCAAGCGCGATGGTATCAATGTATAAACGTCCGCCCGGCCGAAGTACAAGATAAGCGTTCCTGACGTACAGTCAACGTTCCACTTGATCAAAATGCGGCAGAGCGTTGGTGCAATAAGCAACATCAATTGACGCATCCTCGGCGCCCCGTAAGCCAAGAGCGCTAAGGTGCATAACACGAGAGAACTTCACATTAAGATAAATATTGAAGGAAAGTGGGGTTTTTGTGTAAAGAAACTGCAAAATGACTGCCGGCGCGTGCCCGCCAAGGAATAACCAGCCGGAAACTCAGCTCACCGATGGGCCACCAAGGTGGAGCGGGGGCGACTATATAGGGATCTCAATGCCGAGCGCATCTGAACTGGCACTGACGATCCGTATTCGAAACGGCTCTTGTGGTCGCCGGTTTCTGCGAGACGGTTGCCTCCGAGGAGGGTGCCGTACGGCAACATCCAATTCATCATAGTCAGGGTGCTCGGACAATTACTAGCGCATCAATATCATGCCCTTATGAGTGACTAATTTCGTTGGTGTCAATCGTCCTATACGAAGTGGAATAGGAGGGCGGAACGCGGACATGAAGAGAACCCGGAGTGTATCCACAGGCACTGTGAGAGATCCCGAGGTGCAGATTGATGAAATTATGAGCGACAAGGTCGTAACGGTCGCTCCGAAAGCAACGGCGAGCGCGGCTTGGGCTCGGATGAGGCGGAGGGGTATTCGCCACCTCGTGGTGACCTCGAATGGCCGGGTGCATGGCGTCATTTCTGAGCGCGACCTTGGCGGCATAAAAGGTGCGGGCATCAGGAAGGGCCTCCGGGTCGAGGACTTGATGGCGGCTCGTGTGGTGAGCGTCAATCCGGAGACAACGGTGGGACGAGCCGCCGATTTGATGCGGACAGAAAAGATCGGCTCGCTGCCGGTGGTGGACGATGAACTGCTGGTCGGTATCGTCACAGCCACGGACGTGTTCGATGAGCTCGGCCGGGGTTCTACGCGAGCGCCCCTTCCAGGCTGGGTGCCTAAGCCGAACAAACGAGAATCCAGCTCTACGAATGTGCCCCTAATTCCCGCTCACATTCGCGTGTTCGGAGTGAATTTGAGCAGCGAAAAGCGGGCGAGTATCCGGCAACAACTGGGCAGAAAACTCGGAAAGTTTGGGAATTCCGTGGAGCGAATCAGCGTTCGAGTGGAGGACGTGAATGGCCCACGCGGCGGCGTCGATCAAATGTGCCGGATCAAAGTGGTCCTAAGCGGTTTTCCGAGTGTGGTTTTCGAAGCGCAAGATGCATCCCTTGATGCCGCGATCGGCAGCGCTCTCACTGGGGTGGAGCAGAGAGTTCGCCGAACCGTGCAGCGCAGACGCACAGGGCCCATCAAAGCCGCAGCGCGGCCCGCAGGCCACCCCGCTTGATTGTACGAAGGAAAGGAGCTTCGAAATGTCTCTCAAATGGTATCGAAGGCCGCGGATGGTGGCCCTGAACGCGAACACACCGGTGCTCGAAGCCGCACGGGCAATCGAAAGCAATAACATCGGCGGCGTGGTTGTACAAAATAAAGGACGCGTCGTCGGACTTGCAACCGACCGAGACTTAACGGTGCGCGTGGTGGGGCAAGGGCTCGATTCAAAGACTACTCCGCTCTCCGCTGTGATGACAAGTCCGGTTTTGACTCTCTCGCCGGCAGATAGCCAAAGAGATGCGATTCGGCTCATGCAGGAACGGAAGATCCGGCGTGTCCCGCTGGTGGAAGGAGAGCGGCTGGTCGGCATGGTTACACTGGACGATCTACTTCTTGACGAGGCTGCTCCGCTTGAAGAACTGGCTGCGGTTGTCGTGGGGCAGCTCGGAGAAGGCGGACCGGCACCGTCCGACAGAACGCCGTCGGCGCGGCGCAGCGCAGCGCGGGCGGAGGCCACCTACGGGCGCCTGCTCAATCAATTACGCGAGGATTCCGGTTTAGGGGCGGAGGGCGCGGAGACCGCTCTCAAGGTGGTTCTCAATGGACTCGTGCGGAGGCTCACGGCAGATGAGGCGAAGGATCTTATTGCACAACTCCCGTCAATGCTACAGCCGGCGCTGTATGATTTGCCGCCTGGTCCGGACAAGCTGATCACGAAGGAAACGATTGAAGCAGAACTCTCCCGGCGACTGGGCGTGGAGCGGGAAGGGGCGGCGCACCTCCTCGCGTCGGTCGGCGCCCTCATTGCGCAGAGCGTCAGTGCTGGCCAAATGAGCGATGTCCGAGGCCAACTTCCCGAAGAACTGCGAGCCGTTTTTTCGGAATCCCGCGCTTCGGCCGCTTGATTCGCCGGCCATCGGCGCCTTGTGCCGAAGTGCTTATCACACCGATGATATTTTTGCCCGGCTGGCCGCGGAGCAATTGGAAATTGAGTGCTCCTTCCCCTGGATTTTTGATGATCGTCGCACCGATCTCACTGTACGCGCGACACTTCGCGATTCGTCATCAAATCGTTTGAGACAAGAGGGCATCGACAGCGCCAAGCTCGTCTCTGTTTACCGTATGGCCCATGCGAGGATAGATGCGTTCATCGACCACTGCTCCCATCCGGCGGAGTACTGCCGTCGACTCATGTACACGATCGAGGGGGATGTGCGCGTCGGCATCGCTGCACCCGATAAAAGCCGGCGTTCCATCGAATCTGCCTGGGTAATGGCGGTGTGTGCCGGGCGGCCCGATTAGACCGCCGCTGAAGGCGACGACTGCTGCGTACCGCCGTGCGTGGCGCGCCGCAAACTCCAACGCCAGGCATGCGCCTTGAGAGAACCCCAGCAGCACGATTCTGTCAGATGATACGTCCTGCTGGTGTAGATCCTGCAGCAGACCGGCGATGACGCGCAGCCCTGAACTGATACCCGGCTCATTCTGCTCGATCGGCGCAAGAAACGAATTCGGATACCATGTCTGCCCCGCCGCTTGAGGAGCGAGATAGGCCACTCCTGACGCGCTGAACTCCCCCGAAAGTCCGAGGATGTCTTCCGCGCCGGCGCCACGGCCGTGGAGAAGAATCGCGACAAGCCGCGCGTCGGATATTGCAGGCCCAGCACGAAGTATGGGCTGATGGGCGTGGGGGTCCTGACTCTGCTGCATTTTCTCTTGCATTGCAATCGCCTTCGCTCAATCGATCTGCTTGAGGTTAGCAACGATGCGCGCGCGGTGGGGCTCGAGGAACGGCGGCAGTACAAGCTGCTCGCCGAGCGTGGACGGATCCTCGTCGACCGCAAATCCCGGTCCATCCGTGGCGATCTCGAAGAGCACGCCGTTCGGCTCGCGCACGTACAGACTGCGAAACCAATAGCGGTCCACCTTGCCGCTGTTCGGAATCCCGAATTCGATCAACCGGTCGGCCCAGGCGTCGTAGTCGGAGTCGGGACTTCGGAATGCGACGTGATGGACGCCGCCCGCGCCCTGCTGGACAACAGGCAGGTCAGGTTGCACGGCGACATGCAATTCCGCATGTGCCCCGCCGGCGCCCATTTCGAACACGTGTACTCGCGTCGCGGGATTGTCCGGATGTGGACAATCCCGTGTCTGGCGCATGTTGAAGACGCGCGTGAGCAGGACGTCTGTCGGATTGAGCGTCGGCACGCTGATTACGACGGGCCCGATCCCTCGAATCTGCCACTCGCGTGGCACAGGGCTGCGATCCCATGTTGCCGGCGGGTCGCCTTGTCCGCCATCGTCAATAAGAGCGAGGCGCTGCCCTTCGGGGTCCTCGAATAGGAGGGTGGGTCGCGCATCCCGCTCGAAGATGTCGCTGTGTTGCACGCGCTGTTCATCGAAACGGCGTGCCCACCATGCCAGCGCCTCGCTCCCATTGACGCGCAGACACGTACGGACGATGCTGCGCGTGCCGCGCCGCTCTCGCGGGACCGGCCAGTCGAAGAACGTGACGTCAGTGCCTGGGCTGCCTTTCGCGTCTGCGTAAAACAGGTGGTAGGCGCTGACGTCATCTTGATTTACCGTCCGCTTAACCAGCCGCATACCGAGCGTCTGGGTGTAGAAGCGGTGGTTCTCCCGGATTGCGGCGGAAATAGCCGTCAGATGGTGAATGCCAGTGAGTTCCACGAGTCCCTTCTTTCATTACGGCCAGTATCCGGACACGCTGGGATCCAGGTTCGATGACGATGCGGCGCCGGTTCGATATTGCTGGCTTATGGTGAAATGATCTGACACTATCCGGGTACCGTCAAGAGAAACCCGGGGTGCTCATTTCCCCAATTGCCTCGCAGGAGCGCCGGCAAAGGGAGCTACCGCTTCGACCGCGAATCCTGCGGGCCTGCTCCCGCTTTCGACGCCTGATGCCGCCGGTTATGCGGCCGCTCCGCGTCAAAAATCGTCCCACACGAGCGCGGGAAACACGGACCGTATCACGAATCCACAACGTTCATAGAGTTCAATAGCCTCGACGTTGGCGCATGTCACCGTGAGACTTGCCGACTGGCAGCCGGAATTGGTTAACGCAGTAAGGGAGGTGCGCAGAAGCTCGTAACCGATGCGGGTGCCGCGCACACCCGGAATCACGCAGAGTTGGGTAACATGGCCGGACTGGGATGACACCAGGCTCGCCAGGCAAACGCCGCACACCCGGCCGCTATGCTCGTCTACGGCGACGAACGACGCCCCCTGAGCGAAATGCCCGCAGCCAGGATAACGGACAATGTTGGTGAGAAATCGCCTGGCGCCCGGGATGTTGCGGTACTGGTCGTTGATCTCGCTATCGATGTGGCCTCGGTAGGCCGCCGAGATCACGTGCGCCGTCTCTTCCTGCACGCGGTCGTTCCAGGGCTGGATGCGGATGCGATGAGTGGTTTCCTTTGCCGCAAGCCGCGCGATGCTGTCCGCCGCAATCTGCATGAAATACCGGTCGTGCCGCGTTGCCCACCGCGCAAACGGCAGCGGCTGATTGATCGGCGCTTTCAACAGCATCAATTGCGACTCGATTCGCCGTACGCCGGGAGTGTGCATCAGGCTATCGACTATTTCGCCCAGCAGCAGCAGCTCGTTTCCCGGGCTTTGCCGGCTCGGGCGGACGTAGAAATCGCCGATGAGTCCTTTGCGTTCATCGCAGACCTGGTAGGCGTACCCAATCAGGTCCGGGCCGCTTCGTAGCGCGAATCCGGTAAGCGACTTCATCTGCACGAAACGGCGCACGAGATCGGCAGATAACCTGAAGTCCCAGGACAACTCACGATCCCAGACCCGGATCTCTTCTTCGAGCAGACTATCCAATTCAGCTACGTCGACCTGGCGGAGGTCGCAGAGGTGAATCAGTGGTGCGTCGCTTACCGCCGCCATTCTCGCGATTATACGTTGACAGCCCTGGAGCCCGTCAAGACCGGTTGCTGCTGAAGGAAGTGCTGGATGCTCTTGACCGCCTGCCGTGTGCGGTGGTTATTCTCTATCAGGCTGAAGCGTACGAAACCTTCTCCCATGGGACCGAAACCGATGCCCGGAGAGACCGCCACAAGCGCTTCCTTCAACAAAAGCTTGGCAAAATCGAGCGAAGGCATGTCCTGGAACGGCTCGGGGATTCGCGACCACACGAACATAGATGCTTTCGGCGGGTCCACACACCAGCCCGCACGATTCAGGCCTTCACACAGCAAATCGCGCCGAGTCTGGTAAACAGAGCAGATGCGCGCCGGCGCGTCCTCGCATTCACGCAAGGCAATGATGGATGCGATCTGAATCGGCTGGAAAATTCCATAATCCAGGTAGCTCTTGATGCGGGCGAGGGCGGCGATCAGCTTGCGATTGCCGAGGCAGAAACCTACCCGCCATCCAGCCATGTTGTAGCTCTTGGTCATCGAGTAGATTTCGATGCAGTTTTCGGTGGCCCCCTCCACCTGAAGAATGCTTGGCGGCCTGTACCCGTCGAATCCCAATTCCGCGTAGGCGAAGTCGTGAATTACGTAAGAGCCGTGTTCGCGCGCAAGCGAAACGACTTCTTTCATAAATTCGATGTCCACGCACACCGTTGTCGGATTATGCGGGAACGAGATCAGGATGACCTTGGGTATCTTCGATGAAGTGCGGTAAAGGGTCTTCAGCTCTTCGAGAAAAGTGGATGCATCCGGCATGGGTAGCATACAGGCCTCGCCGTCGGCCATTATCACGCCATACTGATGAATCGGGTAAGCGGGATTAGGCGACACGACGCGATCACCGGGTCCGATGATGGCGAACAGAAGATGCGCCAACGCGTCCTTGGCGCCAATCGTGACAATCGCTTCCTCGTCGGGATCGAGCACCACTCCGTACTGCTTGCGGTAGCGCGCCACAATAGCATCGCGCAAATGCGGTATTCCACGAGACATGGAGTACCGGTGATTCCGCGGATTTCGCGCCGCTTCGACCAGCTTATCCACTACGGGCTGGGGCGTCGCCCCATCGGGATTGCCCATCCCCATATCCACAATGTCCAGACCCGCTGCCCTTGCTTGCGCCTTCAGTTGGTTGGTGATGGAGAAAACATAAGGCGGCAGTTTGTTAATTCGATAGAAATCATCGCTTGGCAGCGGCATATCTCATAGTGTAACGAGGCGGATAAAACCTCTCATAGGTTCGAGGCGAGAAGCCGCTTTAATCGAGAAGCCGCTTTCATAGAGCAGGCGGATTCTAAGCCGAAGTTCAGGCGAAAGCCCAGCGGAAAACTCACGTTCCAAGCTTCCGTGCGAATTGCCAGGCGTCCGCGATAATCCGTTCGAGATCCGCCCGAACCGGTTTCCACGCCAATGTGCGTTGGAGCTTTTGCGAATCGGCAACGAGCCTGGGAGGGTCGCCTTCACGGCGCGGCCCGGAGACATACGGCACCTTGCGCCCGGAGACCGTTTCGACAGCAGACAGAACCTCTCTGACCGAGTGGCCCAGGCCGGTTCCCACGTTGAATACGGCGTCCGCGCCGTTGTAAAGCAGATGCTCAACCGCCTTGATGTGAGCCTCAGCTAGATCGCTGACGTGGATGTAATCGCGGATGCAGGTTCCATCCGGCGTGTCGTAGTCCTCGCCGAAGACGGTCACCGGCTCACCTGTGAGCACGGCGCGCAGCACCAGCGGAATCAAGTGGGTTTCCGGGTCGTGCCGTTCGCCCAGTCCGGCTTCGGGCTCAGCGCCGCATGCGTTGAAGTAGCGTAGCCGGATGCTCCGGAACCCGCGGTACCGGTCGAGCAATTCGATCATGCGCTCCACCATTACTTTGGAGTCGCCGTATGGATTGATGGGGGCAATCGGCTGATCTTCCGTGATCGGCACTCGCGGCGGATTCCCGTATGCGGCGGCCGTCGATGAGAATACGAGTTTGTTCACGCCCGCCTGCTGCATGGCTTCAAACAGAGAAGACGATCCCCCGACGTTATTTGCGAAGTACAGTTCAGGCGCCTTGGTCGATTCGCCGACGGAGATGTAGGCGGCAAAATGGATAACCGCTTCGCACCGCTCTTCCTTGAGAATAGAAGTAATCCTCGCGGTGTCGCGCAAATCCACAACACGCAAAATCCCTTCCGGAACATTGGCGCGATCACCGCGGGAAAGGTTGTCGACCACAACCACGGAATGTCCGCGTTTCCGCAGGAAATAGACCGTGTGAGAACCGATATAGCCGGCGCCGCCGGTAACGAGTATTCTTGCCAATCTACGAGTTTACCGAATCGACAGCCTTGGATAGCGCTCAATAGTGAGCCTGATTGTACGCTGCAAATGATGACATAGACTGTTCGTTAAGGCCTCAAAACTAGGTCTCCGGAAGATGAGAAGGATTTTTCATGGCGCAGAATGACGACTTGACTCGCCGCGGCGTGATGAAGCTTGCAGGAGCCGCGGGCATAACGGCGGCGGCCCTGACCACGGCTGCTAAAGTCGGCCCCGGCATCGTTAAAGCACATGCCCAGAGCAACCAGATCAAGTACGGGATGATCGGAACAGGCAGTCGCGGAACGTACCTTCTGAGTCGTCTCGCAAAGATCGATAACGGGCATTGCACGGCTCTGTGCGATGTGGACCAGAACTCAGTTGATAAAGCCGCTACCGTCATCGGCACAAACCCAAAGAAGTACAGTGATTACAGGGAATTGCTTGCTGACCGGAACGTGGATGCGGTGCTTATCGCCGTTCCGCTTTATGAGCATTTCCCCGTTACGCGCGATTCCTTGCAGGCCGGCAAACACACGTTCTGCGAAAAGAGCCTAGTGTTTGCGCCGGAGGAAGTACATGCGCTGCGCGGACTAGCGCCGCAGCACGGAAAGCAGGTTTTGCAGGTCGGTTTGCAGCGCCGGTATAGCCAATATTTCCAGGCCACCAAACAGATGGTGGAAAACGGCATTCTCGGAGACGTCACACACATTCACGCCATGTGGCATAGAAATCCCGGTTGGGTGATGAAGCCGGCAGGCAAGAGCAATCCAAAGAACTGGCGGCTGTTTCGAGAGTACTCAGGCGGGCTGACTGCGGAGTTGGCTTCGCATCAAATCGATGTGGCCGACTGGATGTTCGGCGCCCAACCTGAATTTGTGATGGGACTTGGAGGCTTGGATACGTGGAAGGACGATGGCCGCGATATCTTCGATAACATTCAATTGATCTTCCAGTACCCAGGGGGCCGTAAGATGACTTTCAGCGCCATCAGCACGAATAACCATTGCCCGTTCCTTTGCTCGTCGCGGCCTGAATTCGGCATTTGCATCATGGGGACCGCAGGTGCGGTCGAGATTAACGTTGGCGATGGGCAGGACACGCTTCCCACGGCGCTGTGGTATCGCGAAGCCAGGCCGACGAAGATCTCTCCGGCGACTGAAAAAACCGAAACGGAAGCGGGCGCGACATACGCTCTGGCCGGACCGGAGAAGGGGATTCCCATTCGGATGCCCCAGTATGAAATCGATAAACAGAAGGATTCGTTCATTACTCGCGAACTGAAATATGCGCGCTTGTGGCTGTACCAAAAGGGAGTGATGGTTCCGGAAGAAGATGTGAATCCGGTGGATACCGAACTGCAAAGTTTCTTCCACGATTCGATGACCGGCGGTCATCCCAAGGCCGACGTCGAAGTGGGATTGGCCGATTCCACGGCGGTGATTCTTGCGAACGTTGCGATGGATGAGAACCGTCGAGTCTACTTTAACGAGATCCAAAACCTCGGCAACGACAAAATCGATCAAGCACTGAAGAAAGAGGCGAAGCCGATGGCGTAAGCGAGCTATATGCCTCTAATCTCACAGGCCAGTTAGTGGCCTCGAAAAATTTGTAATATAAGATGCTTCTGTAAAAAATAAGTAACAAGAAATTTGTTTACTTAACTGAGCCGGGCGCGCCTGGCTTCCCCCGCGAAATTCGTTGTCTGTTGTGCGGACAAGGCATTTCTTGCTCCTTTAGACGATCGTAAATCCGCGTAGTTGACTTGGACAGCCACGTATCCGGTAAACTGATAGCTAGGCGTTTATAGAAGACGCTTTATTGTTGTCGGCTCGCTTACATAGCGTGCTGGCTTGCAAAACTGGATGCTTGAGTTGATGGACTCGATTGCATGGATGGCTCTGTGAGGCTGTTCCATCCTTTCCCGCCTCGTCTCGTTATCGCACATGGGTTCCAACGAAAACAGCGCCTCCATTACTTTCCGAGCTTCGCTTGTTGTTCCTTGTTTCAATGAGGGCAAACGCCTTGATGTTGGGGCGTTCCGCAACTATCTTTCAGCGCGACATGCAATCCGGATTATTTTTGTCGATGATGGCAGCAGCGATAACACTATTGAAGTACTGCAGCAAGTGTGCCGGGGGTATGAGGACTCGACGCATATTTTGAGAGGCGGCGAGAACCGGGGCAAGGCCGAAGCCGTTCGGGCGGGCATGCTTTATGCGCTGAACGACGGCGATCCGCAAATAGTAGGGTTCTGGGACGCCGATCTTGCGACGCCACTAGAGGCCGTAGCAAAACTGTTGAGCATTCTCGATGCTCGACAAGACATCGACATGGTTTTCGGTTCACGCGTCAAGCTCCTCGGAAGAACCGTGGATCGAAAGCCAATCCGCCATTATCTCGGCCGTATCTTCGCTACGGTTGTTTCGGTTGCGCTCGGTATCGGCATCTACGACACGCAATGTGGCGCCAAGCTATTCCGGGCACACCCGGATCTGCGCGAAGTACTGGCTGAGCCTTTCCTGTCCAAATGGGTGTTCGATATAGAGATCCTGGCTCGCTATATAGCCCTCTGCGGCAACGATCCTGCTCGCGTGGAACAGATGATTTACGAATTTCCGCTCCAGAAGTGGACGGACGTCGAGGGATCCAAGGTGCGCCCGAAGGATTTTTTTGTGGCGATTTCAGATGTCATTCGTATCCGGCGGAAGTACCGTTCCGGACGTCGGCTGAATCCGGATGCGTCTGTGCGTCACGGAAGAGAACTCACCTAGATGCGCTCCGGCCGGGAAGGCAATTCGTCACGGAGCCCCCTGCCTTTTGGTAACGAGAGATATCGAAATACAGACATGCAGAACGGCCCTGTTCTTCACGAATCTTCAGCATCGCACCGGATTCATTCGCCGCCGGCTAATCCCGCTGCACGATTTTTTCGGAATCATTGGGAAATCCTGCTGCTTCTCGTGCTGGCCGCAATCGTGCTTTTGCCCGGGCTGAGTTCCCATCCGCTGGTGTCATGGGATGAAGCGATTTACGCGGAGATATCGAAAGAATTCCTGATCATGCATTCATGGCTTGTGCCCCACTGGAACTACCAGCCCTGGATGGAAAAGCCGCCGCTCTTTCTTTGGGTGACGGCTGTCTTCTTTAAAGTATTCGGCATATCCGAGTTCTGGGCCAGGGCTGCATCGGCATTTTCGGGGATGGGCGTCGTTGCCGTCACTTACTATTGCGCCAGGGAGTTGAAAGATAGCCGGCTCGGGTGGGTTGCGGCTTTCCTGTTGCTCACGATGCGTGGTTTTCTTCAAATGGCCAGTAATGGCAAAACCGACATGATGTTGACGCTCTGGATGTTTGTCGGTCTGTATGGAATTTTGTTGCTTACCAAGGGCAGGCGCGCAGGTTGGTATCTATTCTGGTGCGGTTCCGCGTTAGCGATCATGACGAAGAGCGCCGCGGTGGCTCCAGTCTTTGTGACGCTGGCTGTGCTGGTAATTGTCCGCCGGGACCTCTTCGGCGTCGTAAGCAAACAATTTTTCTTCGGTCTCGCCCTCTTCGTATTGATCGTGGCGCCGTGGCACATTTACATGATCAGCCACTTCGGAGGCGCTTTTGTCGATCAATACCTGGGCCGCCATGTTTTAGAGCGATCCATGAGTTCCCTGGAGGACAACCACGAGAGCGTATTTTACTATCCAATTCTTTTGCTGAAATGGGCGTTCCCGTGGGTTCTGATTGTGCCCATAGGATACTGGTTTGCCGTTAGGCAAAAGTCGCTGAATGTCTTTCATTGTTTCGCTCTGGTCCTGTTTTTGTTCTACACGCTCGTCCAAACGAAGTTGGCGCACTATATGGAGCCAATCTACCCGGCATTGGCGATCGTCGCAGCCGTGCCGATCTATCAGTGGATACGCTCGTGGCGCATGGCACGGGTGTTACTAGCCGGCTCTGCCATGGCTCTCCTGGCAGGATTGGTGGCTCTGCCAATCCTTGAAAACCACATTGCCGCCGGGTATGGCAGCCCGGTAGTGGACCTTATACGAGCGCATCCGGTGCGCGGTTACGACGGGCCTCTTTTACTGTGTTCGGATCGAGTGATGATCACGATGGCGGCGCCGCTGTTCTATGCCCCGTCGAAAACGGAACAGACGTATATCTATTCCAAACCGATGAAAACGGATAGCGTGGCGATTGACCCAAAGACGATGGATAAAAAGTACTGGCACCCTGTGCCGCTTCTCTTAGCAGTGAACTCAACTGCGGACTTGATTGTCATCAGCAAAGAATTGTTACCGCATCTGCCCGGTACCCTGAGTTTTCGGCCCATCGCCGAGACATCGGATTACGAATTGGGGATGCTGGCTAAGAGCGAAAGAAAGCCGATGACGAACGTGAAGCACGCGGCGAGCGGCAGGTAAACCTTTCAGCGGCGCATCTTCTCGAACAATTGTTCGTATGCATCGGTGACCGCATCCCAGCTATAGCGTTCTTGGATCCGGCGCTGCGCAAGACAACCCCAGCGGCTTCGTTCCTCCTCGGAGAGTTCGGCGGCCCAGCGAAGTTTGTCGACCAGCGTGTCCTCCGTGAAAGGCACGGCTGCGTCTCCGGCGGCCTCTTCGCTTTCGGGTGTGGTCAAGTACAGCACCATCGCGCCGCGTCCCATGGCTTCGATGAGAGCAGGGTGCGTGCCACCAACTTCTGTCGCCTGAATATAAGCGAAGCAGTGCGACTGCAGCTCGCGGTAACCCTCGCCATAAATGGCGCCCGGGATGATGACGCGGGTATCGCGAGTATCTCGAATTTGCTGGATGTAATCGGCGGCGTAAGGCGCATCCCCTACGATCACGAGCCGCAGATTGGTTTCGACGTGTTCAAATGCCTGGCGAACCATTAGCGCGTTATTCTCTGGCTCTAACCGGCTGACGTAAAGAAAATATCTGCCAGGCTCCAGGCCCAATCGCTCCAGCGCGGCCGTGCTTTTCACCTTCCCGATCTCCGCGCCGTACGGGATGAATGTCGATTCCTTGCCGTAGCGCTCGAAATAATATTCGCGAATTTTGCCCGCATCTGAAACGACTTCGGAACAGCACCATGTGGAAAGCCATTCCGAAAGGAGGTACCATTTCTTTGCGAATTGGTTCCACTTTTTGCGGTGCCGCTCGAGGCCATCCACGTTGAGAGCGGTCGGCATGCCGAGCATGCGCGGCATCCATGTGAATATTGCGTTAGCGGCGTTGCAATAAAGGACGACATCGAATCGGCGCAGCAGCAGATCGCAGGTAGACAGGCCGGTGTGGGCCAGCGTGTCGAAATATTTGTGGTGAACGGTTGGAAGATAGCGCAGATCGACGCCGCGATATCTGCCGCCATCGTGAGGCGAGCGGCAATAGACGGTGACGCGATGGCCCCGCTCCGCCAACCGCACCGACAATTCTTCAGCGAAGGTTTCGAAGCCGCCGTAGTTGGCTGGGATGCCGCGCGTCCCCACGAGGGCGATCCGCATACCAGTTTGGGTCAAGGCTTCTTAAGCCAGCGAACGCTATCCGGTTGGGTATTCTGGCACTTCACTGTGTCGGTGACGCCGGAAGAGATGTTCGCGCACGCGCCTTCCGTCGCCGATCTCAAGGCGGTCATTTCAGAAGAAGCGCCGGCAGTTGTGCAAGCGGTCTGGCCATTAAATGTCATGCAAACCCGCACCTTATACGTGTCGCGTCCGATGGTGGAATAAAGGATCAGAGCAGCGAAGCCCGCGACAAAAAGAGCGATGATAATTCCAAATTTTTTCAGAGCGTTTCCTCACGGAAGAAGTTGCCCATGTGCCGGAACTTTTCATAACGATCGGCAATGAGGCTTTGACGATCAAGCAGAGTGAGTTCGGCCAGCGCGTCGCGAAGAGTTTCGCGAAGCGCTGAGGCCGCAGCATCATGGTCAGTCTGGGCGCCTTCGGCCGGCTCCTTTACGATGCCGTCAATGATCTTCAGCCCCAGGAGGTCTTGAGCAGTCAGCTTCAATGCCGCGGCAGCGAGCGGCGCTTTGCCGGAATCCCGCCAGATGATCGCGGCGCAGCTTTCGGGGGAAATGACACTGTAATAGGCGTTTTCCATCATGTAAACACGGTTTGCAACGCCTAGCGCGAGGGCTCCGCCGCTACCACCTTCGCCGATCACCACGGCGATCACCGGGCAACCCAGGCGCGACATTTCGCGAAGGTTGTATGCCACCGCTTCTGCCTGGCCGCGCTCTTCGGCATCGACACCCGGAAATGCTCCCGCAGTGTCGATCAGCGAAATCACGGGACGCCCGAACTTGTCCGCCAGGCGCATTAGCCGGATAGCTTTCCTGTAGCCTTCGGGCTTGGGCATTCCAAAATTGCGGAAGAGTTTTGCCTTTGTATCTTTGCCCTTTTGTTGGGCAACCACGATGACCGGTCGGCCTTCGAAGTAGGCAAATCCAGCGATGGTTGCCTTGTCGTCGCCGTAAAACCTGTCTCCGTGTAATTCTTCGAATCCCGTGAAGACTCTTTCGATGTAATCGAGCGCTTGTGGGCGCTTCGGATGCCGCGCAATTTGAACCCGCTGCCAACTCGGATTCGTCAGCACCTCGGGCGGGGCGCCTGTTGGTGTGGGTGCTTCATCCGAAACAGGATCAGCCTCCGGAACAGGCACTCCGTCCGAAACCGATTTGCCTCTCGGAACAAGGGTCTCGTTCGGAACAGAACCTTTCTTCGGAGCAGCAGCCTCGCCCGTACCGATGATTGGGTCATCCGGCATACGATTACTTGGCCAGGACCTCCATTGATTCAGGACCGCAGATTTTCTCCACTTCCGTGCGGAATTCACGGTCGGCACGCACCTTCGAGTTTACGTCCATAATGACTGAGAAGTCGCGCGGTTTTTCGAGCCGTAAGCGTACTTCCGTATCACCCTGCTTGCGATGAAAGAGCTCGTTCAGCTCTGCCGCCTTCTCCACCGTTGTATCTTCTCTCAGCCACACCCGTATGGATATGAGCGAGGGCAGATCGACGCGAGCATCTTCAAGCGGAGTGATATCCTGCACGTTCAGCTTGGGCGGGCTATCCTCTTCACGCATGATGGTCGCTTTTAAAAGAACGCAAGAGTCTTCCTTGAGATAGGGAAGCAGTTCGTCGTAGCGTGTTGAAAACACCATCCCGTCAAGCGTACCGCGCCCGTCGTCGAACTTCATCTGCGCCCAGTATTTGCCCTCCCGGCTTGTCTTCCGCTGGATGCCTGTCAACAAGCCACAGAGGGAGATAACCAAGCCCTTCTGAACGTCTTCCAGTTTGTCGGTGGTGTGAGTGGCGAGATCTCCGATTTTGTCCGCGAACTGTTCAAGGGGATGGCCGGAAACATAGATTCCGAGCATTTCCTTCTCGCCCGAGAGCTTCTGCTGGGCAGTCCAAGGCGGAAGGGCAGCCAGCGGGTAGTCCTCCTCCTTTTGCTCTGCAATGAATCCGAACAGCCCCGCCTGCCCCATTTCGCGGTCTCGCAGCGCACGGAGGCCCGTTTCCATCGCCCGGTCGATGGCATGTGTCAGTTGCGCGCGATTGCCGTTGAGAGAATCCATCGCGCCCGCCCGTATTAGGCTTTCAAGAACTCGCCGGTTTACGGAGCCGAGATTGACGCGCTCACAGAAATCGAAGATGGTCTTGAAGGAGCCGCCCTCGCTACGGGCGGTGGCAATCGCCTCAATCGCTCCCTGGCCCACATTCTTAACCGCTCCCAGACCGAAGCGGATCGCGCTGCCGGCGGGCGTAAAGTTGCGGTCGCTCTGATTTACATCGGGCGGGAGTACGAGAATGCCCATCTCGCGGCACTCGTTGATGTACTTCACGATCTTATCCATGTTGCCGGATTCCGAAGTCAGCAGCGCGGACATGAATTCGACGGCATAATGAGCTTTCAGGTAAGCGGTGACGTAGGCGAGATAGGCGTATGCCGCGGAGTGCGATTTATTGAAACCGTAACCGGCGAACTGCTCCATCAGATCGAAGATCTTGGCGATCTTCTTTTCCGGGAAACCTTTCTCGACAGCCCCCTTGACGAAACGGTTGCGCTGCTTCGCCATCTCCTCGGCTTTTTTCTTTCCCATGGCGCGGCGAAGCAGGTCGGCCTCGCCGAGTGAATAGCCGGCGAGCAGATTCGAAATCTGCATCACCTGCTCCTGATAGAGGATGACGCCGTAGGTTTCTTCGAGAAGCTGCTTAAGTTCCGGCACTTCGTAGGAAACCGGCTTCCGGCCATGCTTCCGGTCGATGAAGTCTGGAATCATGCCGCCCTGGATAGGGCCGGGACGGTAGAGGGCATTCAGGGCGCAAAGATCCTCGACGCGATCCGGCCGGTAGCGCCGGAGGATATCCTTCATGCCTTCGGATTCAAACTGGAAGACGCCGCTGGTGAACCCGTTGCTAAAAATTTTTTCGTAGGTCTCCTTATCGTCGAGCGGCAATTCCTGGATATCGATCTTCTTGCCGCGGTGCTTCTCGATCAGCTTTAACGCTTCATCGATAATCGTGAGCGTCGTCAGACCGAGGAAGTCCATCTTTAGCAGGCCGAGTTTTTCGATGCCGGACATGTCGTACTGGGTCACGATTTCGGTCTTATTCGTAACGTAAAGCGGCGCCAGTTCTCGTAACGGAACTGAAGAAATCACGACGCCGGCCGCGTGCATCCCGGCGTTTCGCGCCATTCCTTCGAGCTTTAAACTGATGTCGAGCACTTCCTTCACGCGCGCGTCTTTGGCGGCGGCTTCTTTGAGTTCGGGACCATTGATGGCTTCCGTCAGCGTAATATTCAGTTGCTTGGGAACCAGCTTCGAGATGCGGTCGACGTCGGCGAAGCTCATATCGAGCACCCGGCCTACGTCCTTGATGGCGGCTTTGGCTGCCAGTGTGCCGAACGTGATGATCTGCGCAACCTGCTCGCGCCCATATTTTTCCGTGACGTACTGGATCACTTCGCCACGGCGGTTCGTGCAGAAATCGATATCAATATCC
>JAICLJ010000159.1 GCA_025927575.1 Bryobacteraceae bacterium
ATCAAAAACGCCATAGAACGTTTTAGCAAGAAGGGCGATCTGTTTGCGCCCGTGCTGAACGGCGGTCAGCGGCTCGAATCCGCCCTGAAGAAATTACAGTAACGACAGATGCTGTTGAAAACTCGGCTTGCACACTTTGGCTCGCCTGCGCGGATCAATTTCGTGTAGCGCGTTACACGCTATCAAGGAATTACGAGGGCAAACTCCCGGTAGTCTTTTGTCTGTAGTAGATACTCACCTGGGCAAGAGCGAACGTGGCGCCCCAAGAGGCGCCAAATCCGGTTAGCTTTGCTGAAAACGAACAAACCTCCACTTGTGTGTCCCAAGCCCCGATTCCTGCAAATGGCGAACTTATCTCCCTGAGCTACTGATCCAAAGCTGTGGTGGCTTTGACCGCCGCCGCGACAGGGAGATCGTTGAACCCAACTCAGTAGCGGTTCCGTCCTGAGGACGAGGCCCTGCTGCGAGATTGTCTCGATACGTTATCTTATGGTGTGTATGCTCGATCCGGCGTGCCACGAGATCATCGGCGACCGCCGCAAGCTGCTGGTCGAGGTGGCAAGCCATCACCTATGAATCTGATTAAGTCCAAGAGGCGTGTTGCAGACCACGGGGAGGTGTTTACGCCTGGGTGGTTGGTCGAAGCAATGCTCGACCTCGTCAAAGGCGAGACCGGGCGTATCGACTCTCGGTTCCTGGAGCCTGCTTGCGGAAGCGGCAATTTCCTTGTCCCCGTGCTGCAACGCAAGCTGGCCGCCGTGGAGGCGAAGTACGGGAAGTCCGACTTTGAGAGGCAGCATTACGCTCTCTTGGCGCTAATGTGCACTTACGGCATCGAACTCCTGGCAGATAACGTCGCGGAGTGCCGCACGAATATGATCGAGGTCTTCGCCGAGTATCTGAATCTGAATAAAACAGATGAGCCTTATAGAGCCGCGAGCTATGTCTTATCGCAGAATCTGGTGCATGGTGACGCGCTGACGATGCGCACGCACGACGGCGATCCCATTAACTTTGCGGAGTGGGGTTATCTCGGTAAGGGCAAGTTTCAGCGGCGCGACTTCCGGTTCGAAGCGCTTGCGCAAATGTCGGCCCTCAGCGCGGAAGGCACGCTGTTTGCCGAGCTCGGCAAGCACGAGGTCTTTATGCCGACGAAGGCGTATCCGCTGATGACTGTGCGTGAGCTTGCCTGTGCATTGGACCATCATGCCGTGCGGGAGTTGCGATGAGCCAACAGGTGAGCTTCTCGCTTCACGGGCGCAATCCCGATGTGCTGACCTGCATTGCGAACCTATCGAACGATGAGGTATTCACGCCGCCTGAGTTTGCGAACCGGATGCTGGACACGCTTACCGAGGTCTGGGCGGCAAACAATGACGGCGCGAACCTCTGGGCGGATAGTTCCGTTAGGTTCCTTGACCCGTGCACAAAATCGGGCGTATTCCTGCGCGAGATGACGAGCCGCCTCACCGAAGGCCTGAAGACCGAAATCCCCGAGCTTCAAGAGCGCGTCTATCATATCCTCACGAAGCAGTTGTTCGGCATCGGCATCACGCATCTCACCGGTCTGCTGGCGCGGCGCAGCGTGTATTGCTCGAAGCACGCCAATGGCCCGCACTCCATTGCGAAAGGCTTCTCTACAGATGCGGGTAATATCTGGTTCGAGCGGTTGACGCACACGTGGGTTGAAGGTCGGTGTACGTTCTGCGGCGCAAGCCGGAAGACGCTGGATCGCGGCAAAGGGTTTGAGACGCACGCCTACGCGTTCATTCACGCCCGTGATATCAAAGCTCGGATTGCCAAGATATTTGGAGACGACATGCAGTTTGACGTGATCATTGGTAACCCGCCGTATCAGTTGGACGACGGTGGCTACGGTACGAGTGCGGCGCCAATTTATCAGTTGTTCGTTGAGAAGGCGCTCGACTTGGTTCCGCGTTACGCAGTGTTCGTGACGCCTTCACGCTGGATGGCTGGCGGCAAGGGCCTGGACAAATACCGCGAGCGAATGCTTTCTGATAAGCGGATGCGGAGCATTGTCGATTTCCCGAAGCTGTACGAGGCGTTTCCGGGCGTGAAAATTCGTGGCGGCATCTCGTACTTCTTGTGGGATGGAGAGCACAATGGCCCGTGCACCGTGCAGACGATCTGGGACGGGAAGCCTACCGGCGCTGCCGTTGCCCGTCACCTCGATGCGTATGACGTTCTAGTTCGGCGCAACGAGGCTGTGCCGATCCTCGAAAAGGTGCGCACAAAAGGGGAGCCTACACTCCACGAATGCGTCTCAAGCCGCAAGCCCTTCGGACTGGCCACAAATTTCAGGGGCAAGCCGACGGCGGTGGGATTAAAACGGCCCGTGAAGCTTTTCGAAAATCAACGGGTCGGTTGGATAGAACGAAACGCGATTCCGGTTAACCCCGATTGGATCGATAAGTGGAAAGTCCTGATGACAGCCGTGCAAGGTACGAGCGCGGCCATTGAAACAAAGTTTCTTAGCAGGCCAATCATAGCCGATCCGGGAACAGCATGTACTGAAACCTACCTCGTTGCTGGTCATTTCGACGACAAGACAGAAGCGGTCAACTATGCGAGGTATCTGCGCACGCGGTTCGTTCGATTCCTTGTATCGCTCCGTAAAGTCACGCAACACGCCACGCGCGACGTGTATGCCTTCGTGCCGGCCTTACCGCTGAACCAAGAGTGGACGGATGCCAAACTCTACGAGCGGTACGGGCTGACTCAGGACGAGGTGGGTTTTATCGAATCTCAAATTGCGGAGCACAGTGACACTGCGTCTGAGGAGGCGGTCGCCAACGACGGTGACGATGAATAAACCCACCGTCGAGGAGATCCTCACACCAAAGCCAGAAGCCAGGCCCCGCATCTACGCTTATTCGATTGACGACAACGCACACCAGGGTCTTCTCAAAGTCGGCCAAACAACACGCGATGTGAGGCAGCGCGTTGCCGAACAGCTCAAGACCGCCGCTATCGAGAACTACACAATTGAATTAGATGAATCCGCCGGCTGCGATGACGGCACCATTTTTCGAGACCACGACGTTCGCCGGGCGCTGGTCAAGAAGGGCTTCGAAAACCCGCATTTGGAATGGGTGCGCTGCACGGTCGCCGACGTAAAGACGGTACTCACCGAATTGCGCACGGGCCAAACGTTCAGCGGCAGGCATCACGAAACGTTCCCGATCCGTCGTGAACAGGCCGAAGCCGTTGATAGGACGTTCCAATATTTCCACTCAATCTGGGCTGAGGATCAGCGCGCCGTCCCGCGCTTCCTCTGGAACGCAAAGATGCGTTTCGGAAAGACGTTCACGACCTATCAGCTTGCTAAAAAGCTCGGTGCGAAACGGGTGTTCGTGGTCACGTTTAAGCCCGCCGTGGAAGACGCGTGGCAGACCGATCTGGAATCTCATATCGATTTCGACGGCTGGCAGTATCTCTCCCGCAATTCAAGCAGTGATCCGACTAAGATTGACCGGGAGAAGCCGGTTGTCTATTTCGGTTCGTTTCAGGACCTGCTCGGCCGCGACGCTGCGGGGAATATCAAGCCGAGGAATGAATGGCTGCACACGGTGAACTGGGATCTCGTGGTGTTCGACGAATACCACTTCGGCGCCTGGCGGGAGACTGCGAAGGAACTCTTTGAGGGCGAGGAAGAGGCCGTGGCGAAGAAAGAGGCCAAGCTCGAATACGGCGCGGGGTTGGAAAATGTGAACGAAGACCTCGGCGTCCTGGTTGAGAAGGAAACGGATTTCCTCCCGATCACGACCCGAGCGTACCTCTATCTCTCCGGCACCCCTTTCAAGGCGCTCGCCACCGGCGAATTCATCGAAGAGCAAATCTTCAACTGGACCTACACCGACGAGCAGCGCGCCAAAGAAGAGTTCGCCTCCAACCATCCAGGCGAGTGGAATTCTTATGGAGCGCTGCCGCAACTGAGGCTGCTGACATACCAGATGCCGGACGAACTGCTGGTAATAGCGAGCGGCGGGGAGTTCGACGAGTTCGACCTGAACGAGTTCTTCGCTGCGAACGGCGCGGGCGATACGTCGCAATTCAAGCACAAGGGCGACGTACAAAAATGGCTCGACATCATCCGGGGCCAGTACGCGCCAAAGGCGGTCGAGAGCCTCAAGGCGGGCACACGCCCGCCATTTCCGTATTCCGATGTGCGGCTGCTGCCGTATCTACAGCACTCGTTCTGGTTTCTGCCGAACGTGGCGGCCTGCCAAGCCATGGCAAACCTGCTTGCCGAAAGACACAATGTCTTCTGGCACGAATATACGGTTATCGTGGCAGCCGGTACCGCGGCAGGGATCGGTATCGACGCGCTACCTCCTGTGCGGAAGGCCATTGGAGAGGGCTTCGAGACTAAGACAATTACGCTGTCGTGCGGCAAGCTGACCACTGGGGTGACCGTGCCGCAATGGTCATCGATCCTGATGCTGCGAAATCTGAAAAGCCCTGAGACTTACTTTCAAGCTGCCTTCCGCGTGCAGTCCCCGTGGTCTATCAAGAACCCGAATGGTGACAATCCCAACGAGGAAGAAATCCTCAAGCCCGTGTGCTTCGTGTTCGATTTTGCCCCCACACGCGCGCTTCGTCAGCTTTCCGAATACGGAATCGGCCTCTCGCCGAATGAGCCGAATCCCGAAAATGCGGTCAAGGACCTCGTTTCGTTCCTGCCGGTGCTGGCCTACGACGGTGCAAACATGACGCAGATCGATGCAGGCGGCATTCTCGACATCGCAATGGCAGGCACGTCGGCCACGCTCCTGGCGCGCAAGTGGGAGAGCGCGCTGCTGGTGAACGTGGACAACGGCACGCTGCGCAAAATCCTCGATAACCCGGACGCAATGGACGCTGTAGACCGTATCGAAGGCTGGCGCGCTCTGGGCGACAACATCATCGAGACCATCATCAACAAGAGCGAGAAAGTTAAAGAGCTCAAGAACAAGGCAAAAAACAAGGATCTGACGGAGAAACAAAAAAAGCAGCTCTCCGACGCGGAGAAGGAATACAAGTCGAAACGCAAGCTCGTGCAGGAGAAGCTGATCAAGTTCGCGACGCGCATCCCTGCGTTCATGTACCTGACTGATTTTCGCGAAAACACGTTGCAGGACGTGATCACCAAGCTGGAGCCGGATTTATTTCTGGCGGTCACCGGGCTGACGGTGAAGGATTTCCACCTCCTGGTGGATCTCAAGGTCTTCAATACCGAACAGATGAATCAGGCGGTGTTCGCATTCCGCCGCTACGAGGATGCCTCGCTGCGGTACACGGGCATCGAGAGCCATCCGGAGCTCACACATTACGGGCTCTATGACACCGTGATAGGAATGGGGTGAGCGGCAGCGCTAAGAGGTGGACGAATCACGCCAGAATCCAAGCCGCGAGCCTGCGCGGACCAATTTACGGCTAGAATGAACCTCAGGCAGGAGGCTGGCAGTTCTATGGCCAACGTAACCGATCTCGAGCAGCACCTGGCACTCCATTTTGTGCATGTCGTCGAACAGGCAGCTGTGGCGAGTGCCCGCACGATGGGACAGGGCGATCGTAAAGGTTCAGACCAGGCTGCGGTACAGGCGATGCGGCAGGCGTTCGAGCACGTGCCTATAGCAGGAAGTATCGTGATCGGCGAGGGAGAACGGGATGAGGCGCCTATGTTGTACATCGGAGAAAAGGTCGGTGCGCCGCACGAGGACGGTCGAGCCCATAGCGAGGTCGATATTGCGGTCGATCCGCTGGAAGGCACGAACCTGTGCGCAACCGGCTCCAACAACGCGATCGCGGTTCTGGCCGTGGCAGAATCCGGAGGGCTTTTGCACGCCCCGGATTGCTACATGGAGAAGATCATCGCGGGGCCTGCCTGCCGGGGAGCGATTGACCTGGATGCGCCTGTCGCGCAGAATCTCAAGTCGATCGCAAGGCGGTTAGATCGCGAGGTAAAGGACCTGACGATCATCGTGCTGGACCGACCGAGGCACGCGCAGCTCATTGAAGATATCCGCAGAGCGGGAGCAAGAATCCGCTTGATCAGCGACGGTGATCTGTCTGCCGGGATTGCCGTTGCCGTTCGGGGAAATGGCGTGCATGCTGTGATGGGAGTCGGGGGCGCTCCCGAAGGCGTTATTACCGCTGCGGCGATGCGCTGCCTCCATGGGGAAATTGTGGCTCGCCTGGTCGTGGATACACCGGAACTGCGAGAACGAGTGGCCAGGATGGGTATTAAGGATCCGGATCGGGTTTATACCGCCGGCGATCTGGCTCCTGGTGATCAAATCCTCTTTACCGCGTGCGGAGTGACCGACGGGGCTTTGCTGCGAGGCGTCCGTTTTTTTGGGGAAGGGCACCGGACACATACACTGGTCATGACATCAAGCGCCAACAGCGTTCGATTCATCGATACGGTACACATGGACCGTCATCCCGGCCCACGAGGTGTCCGGCTATATTAGGCGCTAACGCTTCCGGCTCAGTTCAATGTTTCGGACACACGGGCGCAAACGTGCTGATGACTGAAAGCTTCGTACTCAAGATTCAAGCAGCTTGGCTAGTCGACCTTGGTGGCGCGACCGAGAACTTCGTGACCGGCGTGCCATTGGCCAGATACTTGGTTTCGGCGTTTTTGCCGATGAATCCGATAATCGAAAGCTGATTGAGGTTCATTGAGTTATTTCCTTCTTTCTGCCCTGCTGTGCTGGGGCGCAAAAACGCGAGGCCGGTTGCTCCCAAGCTTGTGAACGTGCTTTTTTGGGGGACCGGTTGTGCACTGGAAATTGGCGCCGATCCTCGCGCCGCATCTCCTGAAGCGCAACACAATAATGACGGTCAGCAAAATTGATAAATTAGCGATGACTCAGCGTTTGAAGAGGCGGAGGATCGCGTCCAGCGGCATGCAATTCAAAACGGACGTTTTCTCTAGCCCGGCGCGGCGCGCCTGCTCGATTCCGTACCGAACTGTGGCAAATTCGCCCACGCTATGAGCATCGGTTGAGATTGCAATCTTCACTCCAGCTTTGTCAGCGAGCCGCGCATTTTCAGCCGATAGATCGAGGCGGTCCGGGCTAGAATTTATCTCGAAAAAGCAGCCATTACGCTTCGCGTGGAGAATGATTCGCTCAATGTCTATGTCGTAGCCGGGGCGCTTCAGCAGAAGTCGACCGGTCGCATGCCCCAGGATATGGAAGTATCGGTTGTCCATCGCCCGGAGGATACGCTCCGTCTGCTGCGTTCTTCCTAAAGCAAAACGAGAATGAACCGAGCAAACCGTGTAATCGAGTTCGCGCAACAGATCATCGGGATAATCGAGGGCGCCGTCGGCGAGAATATCGACTTCGGCGGATTTCAGAACCCGGATACCATTCAGCCGACTGTTTAATTTATCGATGCAGCGAATTTGGTTCCAAAGATCCTTGACGGACACACCGCGCGCGATCTTCAGGCTCTGAGAATGATCTCTAATTCCTAGATATTCATATCTGTAGTCACGTGCGGCGGCCGCCATTTGCTCGAGAGAGTGTGCGCCATCACTAGAGGTCGAGTGTGCGTGGAGGTCACCACAGATGTCTTTTGGGGTCACGAGGACCGGCAAGGCATCTTGGGCCGCCAGCGTCACCTCATCCTGACCCTCCCGAAGCTCCGGCGCGATAAAAGACAACCCGAATTCCCGATAAAGATGATTCTCCGTGGGAAACGGACCCTTCGACGGCAACGATTCGAGAGCGCCTGTCACGCTGGCGAGCTTGTGCAAGTGCGTTTTACTCCCAGTGCACCGAATCAGAGAAAGCCCCCAATTCTCCTTCGTCGCACGATCGATACGTAATCGAATGCCGGAAGACAGCGCATAAACTGCGGTGTTCTTGTTCGCGCTTAAGAGCGGGGTACGTCCGCCATAGCGTTGGAGCTTGGCGACCAGCGCCGCAAAGTCTTCGACGTCGACAATAAACGCTAATTCTTCGACGATTTCTACGCAGCGTCTGTAATCTCCCACCGCGTCGACAGCCCGCACGCCGCACCTGTTCAGCAGAAATGCTTCTACCGCATTTCGAAGATCGTGAGCCTTGTACAACAAAATGGCGTGCGTCTCGGTTAAGCCTTGGCGGATATGTTGTGCCGTGCGAACTCCGACGCTCTTTTCCAGTTCGCCATTTTCGAGTTTTTCGCGCAGTGCATCGCTTGAAGAGATGCCGAGCTTCTTATAAACACGAAGAACACGCTTGGGATCGAGCCGTGGATAGTCGCCCAGACTGGCAAGTTCGGGTGGCGCCTGCGATCGTAACTTTTCGAGTTCGCCCAGCATGCCGGTCCTGACGATTTCCTGGATCGCGCCGCTGATCGCCTCGCCGATACCCGCGTAAGATGTCAAATCCATCTCTTCGCGTACAAGCTCGTCGATGCTTTCCGAAAGCGTTCGAATTTTGGCTGCGGCTCTTTGGTATGCCTTGACTTTGTATGGATTCTCCCTTTGCGCCGAAAGCAATTGCGCGAGGCTTGCCAGACGATCCGCAATCTCGGCGTTGCTCAAGCTATGTGCGTTATCCGCCATTGCAATCCCGCTTGCTCATGCGCGCCGCTCAGTTTTCGGCAGGTAGCGTTTGCGGCGGGAGAGGCGACCCGACTCGTTTGCTATTTGCCCGCTTCAACACGTCCTTGATGGTAAATTGATCCGCGGATTGCAAGTTCTTCAACTCCTTCCACTCGATTGGCAGCGCAACCGGCGCGCCTGGCCTCGCCCGGACTCCGTAATCCGCGATAGCGGTAGCGGTATAGTCGTTGCGGAAATAATCGATGAAGATCTTGCCAGTTCGCTTCGCCTTACTCATAGTGGCGATGTAGGCATCCGGCGCGGCAGCCACCATCTCGTTAGCCAAAGAGCGGGCGAAAGATTTTACGGCGGCCCATTTGTCCTTTCCGGCAAGTGGAACCGTGACATGCAATCCCTTCCCTCCTGTGCACTTGACTCTTGAAGCCAATCCCCTCCGCGCTAAGCGTTGCTTTAAGTCCTGAGCTGCCATCTTCAGCGCCTCAAACGGAACTTCGGGAGCCGGATCGAGATCGAAAATCATTCGATCGGGATAGTCGATTGCATCCACAGGTGCTCCCCAAGGGTGAAGTTCAATGCCTCCCATTTGGATGATTTCCAGCAGACCTTTTTCATCCTCGATGTAAAGGTATTCATAGGTTTGGCCTCTATTCTTGAACTCGAACGTTCGAATGTGGGCGCCCAGGCCGCGGCCGGGGTTCCTCTGAAAGAAGCATTGTTTATCGATGCCGGACGGGCACCGCAGCAGGCTTAAAGGGCGACGTTTGATTTGCGGCAGGATCAAAGAAGCTACGCCGGCATAGTATTCGGCGAGTTCGCCCTTGGTAATATGTCCGGTTTCGGAAATCACGCGGCCGGGATGAGTAATGGAGATGCCGCCGAGCACCAGGCTTTCCGCGTCCTTCTTTCCGGCCGCGGCCTTGGTAGTGATCGATGTTTGCATTGGCTGCTCCTGATTGACTTGCGACGGATCCTTGTCTTCTCGCATGCCCTGAAAAGATGGGTGCCGAATATGGCCATCTGCAGTCCACTCGGTGAACGCAACTTCGCAAAGCAGTATCGGCTTGACCCAATGGACTGCACGCCATTCGCCAGCCGCGAGTCCGGCCGTTTCGCTACGGCTCAGAACCGGCGTCTGCACTCCGATCTTCGCAAGGCGTCCAGCTAGCTCGCGAGCGCTCCGCATCGAGAAACCCGTGCCGACTTTACCGGCGTATTGCAGTGTGCCATTCTTCTGATAGGCCAAGTACAGCGCCCCTAACGCGCGCTCGCCCTTGCGTGCATCGCTGAAGCCAACGATGATGAACTCCTGGCGTCGAGAGCATTTGATCTTCAGCCAACTTCTTTGGCGTCCGCCAACATATGGCGCATTGGCTTCCTTCGAGATGATTCCCTCAAGGCCCGTTTCGCAGGCTTTGGCAAACATCTCCGCACCTTGGCCGAGTACGTGCCCGCTATAACGAACCGGCAATTTGTTGCTCTTCAGCAGAGTCTGCAACCGCTCCTTGCGGTCTAAAAGAGGTTTTTTGGTAATATCCGCGTCATCGATATATAAAAGATCGAAAACGTAAGCCACAATACTGGCGCGGTTACCTCCTTCGCCGAGCGCGGCCTGCAGAGACTGGAAGCTGCTTTTCCCGCCTTCATCGAGCATGACTGCTTCCATGTCCAGCACTGCATTTTTTACCGGCAGCTTCTCGAGAGCCGACGACAATGACGGAAACTTATTCGTCCAATCCTTGCCGTTGCGGGTGAGCAGCCGTGATGCGCCACCGAATACATACGCCAGAAGCCGATAGCCATCGAATTTAATTTCATGCAGCCATTGAGCGCCCTCCGGTGGCGTAGCTACGAGAGTGGCTAGCTGCACCTCGGAATAGCGCTTCATCAAAGCATGCAAGCCACTTGCAGAAACTTGTTTTGTCTCGTTCAGTCCCGGCATCCTCTTCCTTAACCAATAGCCCATTCTCGCGCTTAACGCCGTCGCACGTGGGAAAGAGATTCCGATCCCGCATACGCTCGCCTGCGGCGCGAACTAGTCACTAATTCAATTGCTTGAATAACGATCTGAACGTGATTGAGAAACCTGCGCTTGATCAGGGCTTGATTCCAGACCTCTCTGCCACAAATAATCGATGGCCTTAGGTGGCCCCGGTATTTGGACAGCATAACCTGGATCAAGTGGGCCCAGATCGCCGCCTTCCGGCTGACTGAAATACGTCCGTTTGATAGAGAACATAACGCTGAGAGCGTTGAATGAACATCCGCCGATATTTCGTATAACGAACCGGACATCCTTCCATTGGCCACCCTCGCAAACTAAGCTCACACATAGGTTCGCTTCGTCGGCTCGGCATTTCACGACCTCTTCAGATCCGTCCAGAACTCTGATGATATGAAGGATGAGCTGATGAGAAGTATGATCTCGGCAGCAAGCGCGTGCTGGTCACAACAAAGCCAAAACCCAGCGGCAAACGGACCGTTGGCAGGCCATGCGTCGACTTGTCGGTCCGTATTTAGCGGACACTGGCCGGATGGCCGAGGGTTCGGAAACTATCGTTAAATCCTCAAAGACGAAATCTATCCGAGCCGATTTGGCATGTTCTTAGCACTAGGCAACATTCAGCACGTGATCTAGCGTCAGCAGGAAAAAATTACTCTGGGAACAAGCTGGTAATTATGCGGGACCTCGCCATAAAGGGTCAATTGAAGGCTTATAACTCAGATACTTACCTGACTCGCTTTATACCACTGCCGGGGCGCCGGCTATGGCCATTGCCGTGCTCCTTCGCTAGCGAGGCGAACCATGAACCGAAGCTTTACATCAATGCTGTGCGCGTCCGTGCTATCAGGAGCTTTACTAGCCCCGAGCGCAATTTACGCGGCCCAAAACCACGCTCCGGATAATACGGCGGTAAATAAGCAGGATCGCGACACCCAACAGCCGACGGCGGATCAAGCCAAGAACAACAAGTCTGAT
>JAICLJ010000245.1 GCA_025927575.1 Bryobacteraceae bacterium
CGAGCTCCTTCAGATCGTCGACTGTTAGTTTTACATCGGGGAAATCGTGCTTGCCGTAGCGCTGGTCCTTGAGGTGTTCGATCGCGCTCTCGAACGGTTCATGATCTTCTCCGGGGCGCTTCTGCACGCCCATCACGACGTCGCCGTACATCTGGAGAAAACGGCGATAGGAATCCCAGGCGAAACGGGGATTGTTCGTTTGCCGCGCGATCACTTCGACGACGCTGTCGTTCATCCCGAGATTGAGAATTGTGTCCATCATTCCCGGCATTGAATCGCGGGCGCCGGAACGGACCGAAACGAGCAACGGCCGCTCCTTATCGCCAAATTTTTTGCCAATTGATTTTTCGACTTTGGCAAGCGCGGCGTCGACCTCGGGCTCCAATCCTTTCGGATAAGTGCGGTTGTGTTCGGTGAAGTAATTGCAAACCTCGGTCGTGATCGTGAACCCCGGAGGAACCGGGAGGCCGATCCGCGTCATCTCGGCGAGGTTGGCGCCTTTGCCGCCGAGGAGCGGCTTCATGTTCCCGGCGCCATCGGCTTTGCCGTCGCCGAAATAGAAGACACGGCGCTTCGATTTGGCGGCTTTGGTTGATTTCGCTTTGGATATGCGAGCGGATTTGGAGCGGGACGATTTCTTGGCCATGGAAACTGGTATTCGCGTTGAATTCCTGCGCGGGAGCGCAAGCTAAAGGCGCTGCCTGGGGTGTCAATCCGCGCCCGGCTCGCAGGACAAGTTTGGACACTGCCACGGCTTGGTGGGCCAACAAGGTCGCCTCTTCCTACTGATCGGAAGGCGGCCTTCCAGGCTGACTCGGTGGGCGGGCTTCCAGCCTGCCCGGTTAGCGCTGAGCCGACGGGCTGGGAAGCCCGTCGGCCGAGTCGGGCAAGGATGCCGAACCTCCTACTGGCCGACGCTGTAAACCTCGACCAAAGCGGTCCCGGTCGTGTCACCCGCGCCGCGCACGACCGCGGTGTAATTGCCGGCCGGCAAGGTGGCATAGATCGCCGACTCATTCGGATCCGTCGGCGGCAAACCGCTGGCCGTGATTAAGTCTTCCTGCGTGTCCTGCCAGTCGTCATTCGAAGCGATCAACGCGCCACTTGGGTCATGCAACTCCAACGTAGGATCAGCCAAAGCATTGCTAACTCCCGCACCACTTAGCGAAGGTCCGATCGCTCGGACGACCACCGCATTGTTCGCAAGCGCGTTCCCACCCACAATGAAGCCGCCGATCAAGACGTTATCACCCGTTCCAACTAACCCGCGCGCGCTGATGTTGCGCAGCTTTTCGGTTGTGGGTTCGAAGGCCAGCGCTGTCGAGAGCAAAGGGCCAAAGGCAAAGGTTGTTTGCATGCCTTCGGGCGTGAACATTACAATTCCGGGATCGCTGGAATTGAAAGCAGTTAGGCCGGCCAAGAGATTTCCCTGTGCGTCGAAGGCAAGCGAATTGGATTGAAAATCCCCGGAAGCGAACGTCGTTGTGCTGCTTCCGTCGGAAGTTATTTTGACGACAGCGTCACCGCGCTCGGCAAAGAGGTTACCCGCACCATCGAACGCCAGGGCGGTCGTGCATTGGCTCGGCCCAGAAAAAGTAACGAATGTGCTTCTCCTCCCATCGGAAGCGAACGTGAGAATCTCGTCTGTGCCGGTCCCACAGAGTCCGGCATAGAGGTTTCCCTTCTGGTCGAAAGCCAATGACCAGACGTTGCCGACATCTGGAGCAAATATGCTCTTTGTCCCATCCGGCGTGAACTTCAAAATCTCCAAAGAATCGGAAACGAAGAGATTGCCCGCGCCGTCAAACGTCATTGGGAGGGGGAAAAATGGATCGAGCGTAGCAAACGTGCTTTGTGACCCAGACGGAGTGAACTTAAAGATCATGCTCGGAGGACAATCACACGGCGGCTCCAGACAAGAGCAACTGCCCGAATCGGCCACGAAGAGGTTGCCCTCTCGGTCAAAAGCTAATGCTACCGGTTGATTTAACCCAGAGGCAAAAGTGCTTCGACTGCCGTCGGAAGCGTACTTAAAGATGGAGTCACTTTGAGCGTCTGCAACGTAGAGGTCACCCGGAGAGGCTGGGGACCGGCGCACGATACAAAGAAGAGCTAAGCCGACTATCGTCAAAACAACTCGCATATTAGCAATTTTATTCATATTTGTTCTCCGATTAGTGTTCGTACATTTCGATCAACCCTATGCCGGTGCCGTTACTCACGCCGTTGAGAATGGCCGTGTAGGTGCCTGATGCGAGGATTGGCCACAGCGCGCTCTCAACGCTTGAGGTTGGGTCCAGATTTTCTTCTATCAATTCATCCAGCGGTTTAGCGAGATTGCCCCAGGAATCGTTGGTACTAATCGTTGTTCCTGCGGAGTTCTTGAGTGTCAGGAAAGGATTAGCTAGATAGCCAGCAATTCCCAAACTCGGGCCTTTGCCAAACATCAGCAGGCTGCGCTTGTTGACAGGTGCCGGATTTCCAAGGTTTACTCCCGCGATTGCCACCTCATCCCCAGTTCCCACTTTGCAACGCGCGGAGACATTAACCAGACGAGTTTGTTCGTCTAAGCCGCCTTCCAGTTCATACAGGTCGAACAGGCCGACACCGAAGGAACTGCCAGTGCTGCTTTCCAAGAACACGGTGTAGGCACCAGGCGCCAAGGCATCACAGCCGGTGGCACCTCCGCTCCCAGCGCACACCATCGCTGCCTCCACTGAATTGGTTGGAGTAAGACCGTTTGCAGACAAGTCGTTCAATTGAGACGTCGGTAGCGTCGTATAGTTATCGTTGCTGTATATCGTCTGGCCCGAAGAGTTCTTTAGAGTGATTTTCGGGTTCGCAAGCTTTGCGACGCTCAAGCCTTGCAAGCTCGGGCCAAGTCCCCGAATCGCGACCTTCAGCCTCCCCGCACCATTAGTCGTGTTACTGATAATGAAACCGCCGATCAGAATCTTGTCGCCGTTTTCCACCCGGGCCCGCGTTGAAATATTGCGGATCAAGGTTCGCGGCTGGAGCGCCTTGTTCACATTGAGCCGTCCTCCGCTGCGAAGGCTGGTGCCCCACGACAGACTATCCGTTGCCATCAGCACTCGGTCTCGCAATCCATAATAGTCTTCCCACCCATACTCTGATTTGAGCAGAGCGATTGCACCCGTGACATGCGGAGCGGCCTGTGATGTGCCGTCAAACGGCAAATAGCTACCGTCATCGTTTTGGGTGACTCCGTAAATACCTTTGCCTGGGGCGGCCAGATCGACGCTTTTAAAGCCGACATTGGATGAACCAACCGAAAATATCGCCCGCGCATCGTTCTGGTCGGAAGCTGCAACGGAAATGACATTATCCTGCGGAAGACCTGCTGGAGCAAACGGAATGGTGTCGTTACTGGTCCCATCATTTCCAGCGGCGCAGACAGCCACCACATTGTGGTCGCGAGCGCTCCTCATGGCGTCTTGCAGGCTAAGATCCAAAGTCCATTGGCCAATGCAGTCGCACGTTGGGGGATCAGTCTCGTAGTCGCAATGGACTTGAGTGCAGTGAGGAGCACCGAAACTGAGATTCATGGCGGTGGCTCCGTGATTTTGGGCCCAAGTCATCGCACTGATGATGTCTGCGGTATCCGCCCCGCCGCCACCGTTGGGAAATACTTTTAAGAACATCAATGAAACATCCCAAGCCACTCCTGTAAAGTAGAGCGAATTGTTTCCCTGAGCCCCGATGATTGTGGCCACGTTGCTGCCGTGGTACGGAAAGAAATCCGCCACGTTCGAGCTTCCATCGACAAAATTGTGATAATTGACGTTCAAATTTGGAGAGAATTCCCGATGACTAACATTGGCCCCTGTGTCTAGAACGGCCGCGACTACTGATCCGCTCCCTCTTTGATTGTCCCAAGCTAACGGCATGCTGATCTTTGGAAGGCCCCACTGAAGTGTAGCGTAGAAAGGATCGTTCGGAGTGGTACTCGTTGTTTCGTAGAGATAATCGGGTTGCACGTAATCGACCATCTCGTTTGTTTGATACAACACTAGCTGATCGAGGACGGAGTACTTCGCAGAATCAAACTCCAGCACCTGCGTCAGATCGTGGTCAGTATAGGTGAATTCATTCATGACCGCGCACCCGGCTTGGGCGTTAAGAGCAGCGGCCTGCTGGTTGAATCCTTCCCGGCCGCCGTTCCAAACGTATTCGTCTTTCCAGCGCACGATGATTCGATTTTCCACATGCGCGGGTAGTTCGGTCTTTTCGTCGTAGGTGATCGGAGACCGGTTCAGGCGGTCCACATCGAATCCACGACGGGATTCATCAGGGATGGTTTCACCTGCTTTCCAAACCCGCGCAAAATCGGCTGATTTGAATTCGAGGTTAGCCGCTGACTGAACGACGACCTTCTCGACGGCTTCCGATTTCTGTAGTGCGGCGATCGCGTTCTGCGCCTGGTCTTCCGTAAACTCCTTCGGAAACGAGAGCTTCACGATCAGCTTTGGCCCGGCATACCACTCGACCTCACTCAGGCCATTCTCTTTTTCGAGCGTGGCGAGCGCGGCCAACTGTGCATCCAAGTCGGTCGAGGTGCGGAGCGAATCCTTGACCTGAACGAAGATCGGCTCGAAGAGGCCGTCGTCCCCGACGAGCAGGGCGGAGACGGAGGCGCTGGAAAGAATGAGCGAGGCAGCGGCGAGGAATGCGACGAGTGCTCCTCGGCGGTGGCTCAGTTTGCGAATTCGAGCTGCTCTGCCGGTCTGAGGATGGGTTTTGTTCATAAGGTGGTTCTTTGGTTTCTGGGCTCGGTCTTTGAGTTGGGATATGGGCCGGGTTGTCGCGGAATGCGAGCAAAACAGTTGCGGAACAGTAAAGAACAGTCGTGAAACAGTTACTGGCCAAATTGCGCGATTGTTGCTACAGAATAATTCCGTGCGACCGAGAGTTCCTGCCCGAGTCCCGGTTCTGCCCCGCCGGCTTGTCCTGAAGGAAGGCGAAACTCCAGCGGATGCGCTCTTTGGCCTGCTCCGGGAAATGGCGCGCTCCGGCCGGATGGCCCAGGACCGGACCTTTTATTCATTACGCGAGATCGCGACCCGCTTTCAGCTCCCGCTCTCGCTCGTTAACCGCGTCTTTGCCCGGTTGGAGAAGGAAGGATTGATCGCCAAGATTCGCGGCTCGCGCACCATCCTGCCGGGGAGAAAATATGATCGGCATTTTTACATCCGGGGCGTGATTGGGATCCCGGTTTCGATTTTTCGCTTTTCCGCCTTCGCCGATTATCGGGAGTTTGTCCTGGTCTTGCGCCGGAAGCTCCGCCGCCATCATTTCATGCCCGCGGCCGTCTTTTACGAGCGGGACCAGAACCGGGCCGATTTCCTTTCCGAGCGTCTCTTCGACGCGAAAGCCGATCACGTCCTCTGGTTTTCGCCGCGCAACGCTCCGGCGGCGATCGTTCCGATCCTCCGCGATGCCGGCGTGCCGGTAACCGGTGTGGCCGACAGCTCGCCGACAACGATTCCGTGTCGGTATCGGATCGATCGAGAAGAGGCGCTCCGGCTTATCCTGCGCGAGTGGCGCGGCGCCGGGCTTACCTCGACCGTGGTGCTCGCCGATGGGCTTGGAGCGTCGCCGGCCGACGAAGAACATTATCATTCGGTCAGTGCGGAGGAATTGCTGCCCTCGAAAATCGTCACGCTGAAGCAAGCCGATTCGCGCCGCGCTCTTCGGCAAATCTCGACGCGGCAAGCCCGTGGCGTTCTCCTCACGGCGGCAGCTGCATCCTTCCTCGCGCTGCAAGAGCCCGAGAGTCTTGCGGCCCTGACGAAGGAACGGCGCGTCGCCCTGATTGAAGGGCCGGTTGGTGTCTGGTTCGGGGCGATCTCCGGTGGCCCGGTCGATTTGATCAGTCTCGACTGGGAAAGAATCGCGGACCAAATCATCGCGGATTTGATTTCGCACTCGGTGCCGGAGCAAGTGATCTTCAGTGCGAAGAGCCGGCTTCGGGTTCCGCTGGCTCGCTGTTGTCGCGAGCTCTAGCAGCGAGAGATGCTGGCGACCTCTCGTCAACCGAGCGCCTCGGCGAACAGCTCGGCCATGTGTTTCGGATGCACCGGAGTGAGGTCATCGATCTGATGGCGGCAGCTCATGCCGGAAGCGACCACG
>JAICLJ010000285.1 GCA_025927575.1 Bryobacteraceae bacterium
AATTTCTTCTCCAAGCAAATTCGCCTGCTCTCGAGTAGTATTGTTCGAGAACAAGCTCGCTCCGATGAGAATCCCGATTGCGATGACCGCGGCGACGGCTAACCATTCCAGCGCGGAGTGCCGCCGCACGGAAACGGGCGCCGGCTCGATCTTACGCGGAAGCACGGCGCTGATACGATTTCGGAGGCTTTCGGGCGCGCGTTCATAGAGATCCGGAGCACGCAACGACTGGCGCATGGCTTGCTGACCCCGGAGTTCCCGGGCACAATCGACGCAGGAGTTCAAGTGCTCCTCGAACTCAACGCTTCGAACAGCATCGAGTTCGCCGTCCAGATATGCGTGGAGCAGGTATACGTTATTCTGGCAAGCCATGTTGCTCTTCCTTGTTTCGCGCCCCCAGCAGGCGCTTTCGTAGTTGAAATCGTCCGCGGGCTAGCCCGGACATCACTGTCCCCATCGGCACTCCCATCACCTCGGCGATCTCTTTATAGGACAAGCCCTCGAGCTCCCGGAGAATCAACACCTCGCGAAAATTCACCGGCAATTCTTCGAGCGCCTTGCGAAGCGCTCGGCTATCCACCGATTGCAGGAGCGTTGCTTCCACGTCCGGCTGGCCTGTTTCGGTGGTGTGAAGCTTTTCATCGAATTCCACCGCCTGATCGGCGGAGCGATTCTTCTCCAGAAACGAGTAGCTGGTATTTCGCACGATTTTGAGTATCCATGCGCGGGAGTCCCCTCCGTGATAGCCGCCAAAGAACTTCAGTGCGCGAAGATAGGCCTCTTGGACAATATCCTCCGCATCGTGCGAATTGCGGACGAGCCAGCGCGCGAGGGTATAAGCCGCATCGAGATGTGGCAACACAACGTCTTCAAAGCCTTTCACATCGTTGATCCCCACGTGTCTACCGGCGTGAAGGCTTTCGACCATCACAGTTCCAGACTGAACATCAACCCATTTTATTCCCGCAAATAATCAAAACACTGACGAATCAGGCTCGTTCATCCGCGGGGCAAGACTGTTCTTCTCAAGAATGAATCGTCGGGAATATTCAGCGAGGTTGCCCGGTCTGGAAGGGCGTCGGCAACAGAAAAATCAATCATCGGACGCCGATACAAGTGACAGGAGAAATTACGTGAACAAATACATCGAAAAAAATCTCGATCGCGATGGAGTCGACCGCCGCGGTTTCCTGAAATGCATGGCATGGGCAGGCACAGGCACTCTTTGCCTCCTGCAGGGTGGCGTTCTGAAATCTTATTCCCTAGCTGATGTATTGCCACAAAAAGTGGAACATCTAAAAGCCGATCTCAGCTTCGTCCAGATCAGCGACAGCCACATCGGTTTCAACAAAGCGGCAAACCCGGACGTAACAGCAACGCTTCGGGAAGCCATTGCCAAGATCAATACACTGCCCACGCCTCCGTCGCTCGTTCTCCATACGGGCGATCTTACGCAACTCTCGAAGCCTGAGGAGTTCGACACTCTGGCCGAATGCCTTAAGGGCGTCAAAACCGGCCGCATCTTCTACGTCCCCGGCGAGCACGATGTGCTCAACGATAACGGTCGGACGTTTCACGAACGATTCGGCAAAGAAGCGCAGGGCGATGGATGGTACAGCTTCGACCAAAGGGGGGTGCATTTCATCGGCCTGGTCAACGTGTTGAACCTCAAGGCTGGCGGCCTGGGGTCTCTTGGTGCTGAACAGCTTGCATGGCTAGCGAAAGACACCTCCCGACTGAAGAGCAGCACGCCAATCGTCGTCTTCGCGCACATTCCTCTCTGGACAATTTATCCCCAATGGGGTTGGGGCACCGACGATAGCGGGCAGGCGCTTTCCTACCTCAAGCGATTTGGCTCCGTTACCGTCTTAAACGGACACATTCACCAAACGATGCAAAAGGTCGAAGGAAATATCACGTTTCACACTGCATGTTCGACGGCGTTTCCGCAGCCTCAGCCAGGACAAGCTGCTTCTCCGGGGCCGTTGAAAGTGCCGGCGGAAAGGCTGCACAGCTTGTTGGGCGTCACCAACGTCAGTTTCATTCGCGGTAAACACACGCTCGCAATTGTGGATTCATCGCTTCAAGTATAGGAAGGCTCTTTATGCGACTATCGAAGATAAATCAAAGCACGGCCGCCAAGTTTCCCGGCAACATATTTATTGGATTCCTTGTGGTTCTTTGCCTCGCACTAGCGAGCGGTTCCGCCGGGCAGTATTTCACCGCGACAGCACAGGAACAGTCGGACACCAAGTCGATCTACATCGATAATTTTAGCTTCGGACCAATGGATCTGACCGTTCCGGTGGGCACGCGCGTGACCTGGATTAATCGGGATGACGTGCCGCACACGGTTGTCAGCATCGATCGGAGGTTCAGATCGAAAGCACTGGACACCGGCGAAGAGTTTTCCTTCAAATTCGAGGAACGCGGCTCTTACGAATACTTCTGCTCGGTCCATCCAAAGATGACCGGCAAGATCGTTGTCAAGTAATTCCGTCGCGGCGACGCAACAGCGCATCCGGCGTCGAATCCCGTCGCTCAAAACCCCGGTGATCCGCAGAGGTCTGTTCCTAAAACTCTGAATTGAACTCTGCCAGAGAATTTGAAACAATACACCTTCCTGTGAATCGCCGTGGAATGACAACTCCGGCATTTAGAGTGATTGAGAAACCCACGAAGAAAGGAGCTAACCGAAGCAACGCGGAGAGAAATGGAATCATGCCCAATCAGAAAAAGTTGAGGTTAAATCGCCGGGGGGTGTTGACAACATCGGCAGCCATGCTGGGTGGCGCGCTTATGGGGAAGAAGGCGGAAGCCGCGCCAGAGCCATATTTTCGCAACGTAAATACGAATTCGAGTCCATCAACGCTGAAGATCACGGACCTTCGTTACGCGGTTGTGGTGAAGCCCGGCCCAAGCCCCTGCCCAATTATTCGCATCGACACCAACCAGGGCGTCTATGGGCTGGGGGAGGTACGAGACGGAGCGAACGTGGTCTATGCGTTGATGCTGAAGAACCGCATCCTGGGCGAGAATCCGCTGAATATCGATTTCATCTTCCAAAAGATCAAGCAGTTCGGCGGCGATGCCCGTCAGGGGGGCGGCGTCTGCGCGATCGAAATGGCTCTGTGGGATATCGCGGGCAAAGTGTACGGCGTGCCTGTCTATCAAATGTTGGGAGGCAGATGGCGGGACAAGATCAGGATTTACGCGGACACCACGGAGTCAAAAGATCCAAAGGAGTACGGAAAGCGGGCCAAAATCCGGAAAGATCAGATGGGCCTCACCTGGCTCAAGATGGATCTCGGAATCAATCTGCTTGAAGGCATTCCCGGCACGGTGACTGAGCCTTCTGGACAGACTCGCTGGGAAAGAACACTTCAGCCTCACCCGTTCGTGGCGGCGGAGGTGACGGATAAAGGTATCGACAAGCTCTGCGAATACGTCGCCGCCGTGCGCGAAGCGGTCGGAATGGAAATCCCGCTGTCTATGGACCATTTGGGCCATATCGGGGTGAAATCGTGCATCCGCTTAGGAAAGGCTTATGAGAAGTACAACCTTTCCTGGATCGAGGATGTCGTGCCCTGGTTTTACACCGACCTACTGAAGCGCATTACGCAGGAGAGCCCCACTCCGACAATCACTGGCGAAGACATCTATCGCGAAGAAGATTTTGAGGTACTATGCTCGAATCATGCAGTGAGCAAAATTCACCCGGACCTGGCAACCTCGGGAGGGATCTTGCAAACCCATCGAATCGGTGATATGGCCTTCAAGTATGGTGTTCCGATGGCTATGCATTTTGCCGGTACTCCGGTGAGTTGCATGGCGAACGTCCACTGTGCCGCCGCGACGCGGAATTTCCTCGCGCTTGAAAATCATTCGCTGGATGTGCCGTGGTGGCAGGACCTGGTGGAAGGCATCGATAAGCCAATCGTCAACAAAGGCTTTATCACGGTTTCGGATAAGCCCGGTCTCGGTATCACGCTCAACGACGACGTCGTCAAGCAGCATCTGAAATCCGGCACGGGCTTCTTTGAGCCGACTAAAGAGTGGGATGACAAGACATCCTGGGACCGGACCTGGAGCTAAACCGCCGATCCGGGAGCTTCGAGTTTCACAACTCGCGGGGACGTTGTCTCAACTGCGGGACCGAGATTGATCAATGATGTTGCGTGTCGCACTTGTTCGCGGCCAGGTCGGTTATTAAAGCGGGCGCGGCATGCCGCGCCCCTACAACAGAGCGGATCGGGATGCCGGTCATCAAATTAAGAGGAATTTCTTACTCGTGACCGCGGAACGGTAGAATGCCCGCCAACGACTCGATCCTCAACGGAAGATCGATCACCAGGGCCTCGCCGAAACGAGCGCCGATCAACGAACCGAAAAAGCGATCGCGCGATTCAAGGCCGAAGAGATAATCGCCAACGCCCATCGGGAGGACACCGAACTCTTCCGCCGTTCTTGAGAATTGCGATTCATGCAGCCGCA
>JAICLJ010000075.1 GCA_025927575.1 Bryobacteraceae bacterium
GGAGTTGCCGTCAGCCCCAGCAGAATTTGCGGCCGTAGATGACTTAACAAGCGTTCGTACGTTGGTGCTGCAGCATGATGGAACTCATCGACCACGACGATTTCAAAGGCTTCCGGTGGAATCTCATCCAGATTCAACTGAGCAAGCGACTGAATCGACGCAAACACGTGGCGCCCGCCCTCCGGTCGATGACCATCAACAAACAACTCACCAAACGCCCCGTCGCGCAGCACTGCGCGATACGCATCCAGACCCTGCGACAAGATTTCCCGACGGTGTGCGACAAACAATAGACTCGGGTTCTGCAGATGCTCCCTCAGTCGGCGGTAATCAAACGCTGCGATTAGCGTTTTCCCTGTGCCAGTGGCGGCGACGACAAGGTTACGGTATCGATGATGCCGTTCACGCTCAGTCTCCAGGGTTTGGAGCATTTCACGTTGAAAGGGCCACGGCTGCAGATCGAAATGGAAAATCGTGGACCGCCCGGAGTCGGAAGTCACGCGAACCGCACGATCGAACCGGTCGCCATCGCGCTCAGGATCATACGGCTCGTAATCAGAACTTGCCCAGTAGCTCTCAAAAGTACCTTTGAATTTCTCAATCAGGCCGGGTGTCACAGCCTGCGCGAAACGGACGTTCCACTCCACGCCGTCGAGCATGGCGCTGTGTGTCAAATTGGACGATCCGATGTAGGCGGTCGAATACCCAGAATCTCTTTCGAACAACCATGCCTTCGCATGTAGTCGTGTCGTTTTCGTGTCGTATGAGACCTTTACGTTCGCGCCAATCGAGACGAGCCAGTCGAGCGCTCTTCGTTCAGTCGAGCCGGTATAAACAGTAGTGACGACCCGCAGAGGCCGACCCGCTTCTCTATGCCCTTCAAGCGCCGGGCCTATGATGCGAAGGCCGTTCCAGCGGACGAAAGCGCAAAGTAAATCGATGCGATCAGCCGAGTAAATCTCGTGTTCAATGGCTGATCCAATAGACGGCTCATCGCGAGCGTTAACAAGCAAGTCCACTGAGGATAGCGGCACTAAAGGCTGTGGCGTAGATGAGGAGAAAACTCCGGTTTGGTCCCTGGCCCTGATTTCACGCAGCACTTCGACAGGTATGATGAGCGCCTCGCCCGGGCTTGGCGGCTGGTGGGATTGTTCCCGTTGTAACCACGCGATGACCTTATTACAAAGTTCGGCCTGACGCTTTAGACGGTCCTCTTCGGGAACCGCGCGGAGGGCCTGCTCCATCAGTCTGCGGAGATGCTCCGCCATTGCAACGTAGCTGTCGGCAGTATCCGGATTATTGAGAGCGACTTGATCGGGCTTCAAAGAGTTCAGGAGCCGTTTCAAATCTTGGGTAACCAATTGTTCGTAAAGACCAGGGATAGGATCTCTGTCCATTGCATTACTTAGGTCGTTGATGCGGTGCGACACACGGTTTGGATTCGCCTTTTATACCCCGGTGCATCTCTCGCAGTCCAACATACTACACGAGCACTGAGGCCTGAATTATTCTCGGCGCGAGGTCGTCGCAACCTGTCCCGCCGAGGCTGCGATGCGGCGCCTTTCCATAGCTGACCTGGAACTGCGCCGAAGCGCAGGCGAGTCATGCCTCAGACCGTTGACGGCATGCTCCGGACAACCGACGCCATCCGCCTTGGCACCTTCACCCGAGAATGCCGCATACCTCGGGAACAATGTTGAGTTCAAGCAAGGCCTGTACAAACTTGCGCCTGCAACTCCCTCACCGGCCGGACTTCGTTCCAGCGCGCCGCAGAACATGTCCAAGGGACGCTGGGTAAACGTCTGACTAAGAACGGAGTTAAAAACCAAAAATGACTTGCGCATTTGCACGGGGCCGAAACAGTCTTAACTTCGAACTCGCTCGAAATCCGCTAAGTCTTTTATTTCTGGCGGTGAGGGTGGGATTCGAACCCACGGAACCCGTGAAGGTTCAACGGTTTTCGAGACCGCCCGATTCAACCGCTCTCGCACCTCACCGCATTCTTGAGGAGTGTTCGCAATCGGGTTACGTTTTTCATAGTAGCAGGAGCGCCTCTCGCCCCGCTCGGGAGCCGGGGGATCGCAACCGGGCCGCGTCAGCGCACACAAAGGCAGACGGACGAGTAACATAGATGGTTTAGCGGACGCCTAATCGAATTGTTTTTCCGGACGAATTTCCCGACCTTGCCAGGAGTGTGCTGAGCTATGTGGATTGTTCGGCTCGCACTCCGCCGGCCCTACACCTTCGTCGTCATGGCCGTGCTTATTGCCGTTCTCGGCAGTATCGCGGCGTTTCTGATGCCGACCGATATTTTCCCGGAAATCGACATCCCGGTCGTCAGCGTCGCCTGGAACTATAGCGGCATTTCCCCGGAGGAGATGGCGGACCGCATTATTACCCTGTCCGAACGCACGCTGACGACGACAGTCGACGATATCGATCACATCGAATCCGAGTCGTACGGCGGCAGAGGAATCATTCACGTCTATTTCCACCCGGGCGCGGATGTCGCGAAGGCGATCGCCGAACTGTCGGCCGTGAACCAAGCCATGCTCCGCCGGATGCCGGCGGGCATCTTCCCTCCGTTTCTGCTGCAATATAACGCGGCTAACGTGCCTGTTCTCCAGGTCGGTGTCAGCAGCCCGACGCTGAGCGAGCAGCAGCTTTTCGATCTCGGCTCTAATTTCATCCGGGTGCAGTTGGCGACCGTGCAGGGCGCTTCGCTCGCGCTGCCCTACGGCGGCAAACAGCGCCAGATCATGGTGGATCTCGATCCCGAAGCGCTATATGCCAAGGGGCTTTCCGCGACCGATGTGACAACCGCTCTCGGCCTGCAGAATCTGATCGTACCGGCCGGAAACGCCAAATTCGGCGATAAAGACTATCTCATCCGCGTGAACAGCAGTCCCCGGAGCATCGCCGGCCTGAACGATCTGCCCGTCAAAACCGCGAATGGAACCGTCGTGTACATGCACGATATCGCGCAGGTGCACGATGGCTATGCGATCCAGACCAACATTGTCCGCCAGGACGGCATCCGCTCCACACTGCTGACCATTCGGAAGAGCGGCCATGCGTCGACGCTGAACATCGTACAGGCCGTCAAGGACACCCTGAAACGAATCGAGCCGACGCTTCCCAAAGATGTCGTCTTAAAACTTCTATTCGATCAATCGTTATTCGTCCGCGCCGCCGTTCAGGGCGTTGCTCGCGAAGGAGCCATCGCGGCCGTGCTTACCGGCCTGATGATTCTTTTATTCCTGGGAAGCTGGCGCAGCACACTGATCGTCTGCATCTCGATCCCGCTCTCCATTCTTGTTTCGGAAACGATGCTTTGGCTGCTGGGGCAGACGACAAATGTTATGACGCTCGGCGGCCTGGCGCTGGCGGTCGGCATTCTCGTCGATGACGCCACGGTGGAAATCGAGAACATACACAGGAACCTTGGCATGAAAAAGCCGCTGACGCGCGCGATCCTGGACGGCGCCAGTCAGATCGCGGTGCCCGCTTTTGTTTCGACGCTTTCCATTTGCATCGTGTTTGTTCCGGTGCTGATGCTCACAGGCGTCTCCAAGCATCTGTTTACCCCGCTGGCGATGGCCGTCGTTTTCGCGATGCTCGCGTCGTACCTGCTGTCCCGCACACTGGTTCCGACCATGGTGCATTACCTGCTCAAACCTGAATTGCAGCTCTATCAACTGGGAGAAAACGGGCATGCGCACGGGGGGAAGGGGCCCATCTGGGCGGCGCACGGTAAATTTCACAAGGCGTTTGAGGCCATGCGGAAGAGATATCGAATCCTGCTCGCCTGGGCGTTGCATCATCGCGCTCCCGTGGTGGTTGTCTTCGCTGCTTTCGTGCTGGCTTCGCTATCACTAAGTTTCTTTGTCGGACGGGACTTCTTTCCGTATGTCGATTCCGGCCAGATGCGGCTCCACGTGCGCGCTCCGGTTGGCACGCGTATCGAGCAAACGGAGCGGGTATTTGCGCGCGTTGAGGCAGAAATCCGGCGACTCGTTCCGCCTTCCGATCTGGATACGATGCTCGACAACATCGGGCTTCCCAACAGCTCCATTAACACGTCAATGGACGATTCCGGCATTATCGGCTCGGCCGATGGCGAAATCCTGATCGCGCTGAAAGACACTCGAATCGGGCGCACCAAAGATTACGAACGTATGCTGCGGCGCGAACTGAATCATAACTTCCCAGAGGAGACTTTCTATTTTCAGCCGGCAAATATCACAAATGAAATTCTGAATTTCGGCATCCCGATGCCGATCGATGTACAAGTGGTCGGACAGGATAAGCGGAATTACGACGTAGCGGTGGACCTGGCGCATAGAATCGCCAGTGTTCCCGGCGCCGTCGATGTGCATGTGCACCAGGAGGTCGGTTATCCCGAAGTCTGGGTAGATGTCGATCGGAGCAAAGCCGGTCAACTCGGGATGACGCAGCGCGACGTGGCCAACAGCCTTCTCATCTCGTTAAGCGGCAGTGGAGATATCGCGCCCACTCCGTGGCTCAATTTTGACAATGGCGTGAACTACAGTATCGCGGTGCAAACGCCGCAATACCGGATTAATGATCTCGACGCTCTCAACCGTACCCCGATCGCGGCGCCTACCTCGACTAGCGGCTACCTGATCTCGCCGCCGAGCGCGCTCGATGGCGCTGCCTACGGCAAACCTGGATCGGTGCAGCTTCTGCAAAATCTAGCGACCTTCCGCCGTGGATCAAGCGCCGCGGATGTCAGCCACTATAACGTTCAGAAGGTTTTCGACGTGTACGTGAACCTCGACAACCGGGACCTGGGCGGCGTTGCGTCGGATGTTTACAAGATCGTTCATCAGGTTGAATCGAAGCTACCACGAGCGACACAAATTGCGGTTCGCGGTCAGGTCGAAACAATGGAATCTTCCTTCGTGCGGCTGAGCCTGGGCCTGCTGTTCGCCATCCTGCTGGTCTACCTTCTGATGGTCGTCAATTTCCAGTCCTGGCTCGATCCGCTCATCATTTTAATGGCGCTGCCCGGGGCGCTGGCCGGCATTTTGTGGATGCTGTTCGCCACGCAAACGACCTTGAGCGTACCGTCCCTGATGGGGTCGATTATGTGTATCGGAGTGGCCACCTCAAACAGCATCTTGCTAGTCACATTCGCCAACGACGAGCGTATCGACGGCAAGGATGCAATCTCGGCCGCGCTTTCAGCGGGCTACACTCGTATTCGGCCCGTCATCATGACAGCCGCAGCAATGATAATCGGTATGGCTCCCATGGCGCTTGGTCTAGGCGAGGGCGGGGAACAGAATGCTCCCCTGGGACGCGCAGTCATCGGAGGCCTGTTATTGGCGACTGTTTCAACGCTGCTGTTCGTACCGGTTGTGTATAGCTTGCTTCGAAAGAGGGCGCCCGTGCACATTGAACGGGAAATTGACCACGAGGCCCATGAAGGCGAAACGGTGTAGCGCACGAGAAGATGGAACCCAGTCACACAAATTCAGAAGACGAATCCAAGCGGATGTCTTCGAAAGTCATAAGGCTGATAGCCGGCGTATTGATCCTGTTGTTTGCCGCGATCTTTCTGCTAGGCTATCTGCCGCGGCGCCAAAGGACCAAGGCGACCGCCGAAGCAGCGCGGCGAGAAGCCCGCGGATTGCCCGTTGTCATCGTCGCGACCGCGCGCGAGTCAAGCAAGACTGTCGCCCTCGTGCTGCCGGGTAACATACAGCCCATCACGGAAGCTCCTATTCTCGCCCGAGCTGAGGGCTATCTTGTGAAGCGCTATGCCGATATCGGGGATCGTGTGAAAGCGGGGCAGTTACTCGCCGAACTGGCAACTCCCGAACTCGATGAGCAGGTGGAACAGGGGCAGGCCACGTTGCAGCAAGTCCGCGCGGCGCTCACGCAGGCAAACGCGAATTTGCTGGAAGCCAAGGCAAACGCGAACCTCGCGCAGATTACCGCGAAGCGCAACAGCACGCTTGTGGCGCGCGGCGTGCTGTCGAAGCAGGAGGGAGATCAATCGAACTCAACTTACCTGGCGCAAGCCGCTTCGGTGCAGGCCGCGGAAGCCAATATCAATGCCGCACAGCAGAGCGTCAGCGCATCCGAGGCGAATCTCCGCCGTCTGACCGAAATGCAGGGATTCAAAAAGGTGCGGGCCCCCTATGACGGCGTTATCACCGTTCGCGCCGTCGACACCGGCGCCTTAATTAATACCGGCAGCACGCTTCTGTTCCGGATCGCCCAAACGAAGACGCTCCGCATCTTCATTAATGTTCCGCAGGCGAACTACATGGATCTGCACGTCGGAGATCAGGCAGACATTACTGTGCAGGAGTTACGGGGATGCACGTTCACCGGACGTGTGTCGAGGATCTCCGGCTCCCTCGACACGGGAACGCGTACCATGCTGACGGAAATCGAAATTCGCAATCGGGACAGTACCCTCCTGCCCGGTATGTACGCGGAGGTGAAACTTGCTTTGAACCGGTCCCATCCTCCCGTTGTCGTGCCCGGTGAAGCTGTTGTTACGCGGTCGGATGGTATTTTTGCGGCTGTCCTCGACGGCAACAATACCGTGCATTTCGAGGTCATCAATCTCGGGCGCGATTACGGAGAGGAGGTCGAAGTGGCTTCGGGTTTGCGCGCGGGCGACAGGGTGGTGATTAATCCGAGCGACGAGGTAATCGAGGGCGTGCGCGTGAAACCAACTCCGTACCGGGCAAGCTCAACCGGGCGGCCCGGGAAGGGCCGATCCTAGCGAAATGCGCATCCCGCGTTTTTTGACATGCATTGCCATGAAGATGGCTTTCGGCAGCGGCGCTTCCGTCTTTTTCTGTGCTTCCGTTCTGACGTTGCCGATGGCGGCCCAACAAACCAGCGGCATTAGCTCGCGTGAACCTGTAATCTCCTCTTCCGGCATGCGCCTCACATCACCGTATCGCGCTAACCAGGTTTCCGGTGCGAGCTTCGCGAACTCCGCCCGTACTTATGCGTTGATCAAAGCGGGCAACATGTATCTCTCTTTGCAGGATGCTATTGCGCTCGCTCTCGAGAACAATTTGGATATACAGGTCCAACGCTACAATCCGATGATTGCAGGAACTGAATCCAAGCGGGCCAAGGGGGGCGGTCTTCTTCGTGGATTGGACTATAACATTCGCGAGTTGCCCCAGGGGGTCGGCGGACCTGGCGGTCCGCTGCTCACCACCCTCGGAGCATCGGCATCGCTCAGTCAGGTGAGCGCCGCATCCGCCGATCTGGCCGTGATCAACCAGCAGCAAACGAGCCTGTCGGTGCAAAGCGCTATCCCGTATTCCGGTGGCTCTCCCATTCCTGCCTACGATCCGTTTCTGAATCTGGCGATAAACGCGAACCACACGTCCACGCCGCAGACCAGCCCCTTCACGACCGGCACCTACAATCTCCTGCAGAATCAAGTCTCGGGCGACGGCAGCTACGGCCAAGGCTTTTCGACGGGCACGCGGTTTAACTTGAGCTACGTTGCGAATCGCTACAACACGGGATCTCTGCGCGCCGATTACAACCCTTACACAACGGCGAGCCTCGGCCTCACGATTACACAGCCCCTTCTTCAGGGATTCGGCATAGATGTGAACCGCCGCTTTATCCGGATTGCCGCAAATGAAGAGAAGATTGCGAATCTTGTCTTTAATCAGCAGTTGATTACGACCGTATCGTCCGTCATCCGGCTCTATTGGGATCTTGTGAGCCTGCGGGGGGACGTCCGGGTGAAGGAGCAGGAATTGGAGACGGCGCAGAAACTGTACGACGATAACAAACAGCAGGTGGACGTTGGCACGCTGGCGCCTTTGCAGTTGAAACTAGCCGCCGCTGAAGTCGCCCGCGCCAAGCAGGACTTGATCAATTCACAAAGCCTTGTCGATCAGCAGGAGATCATTTTGAAAAATGTACTTACGCGCACCGGCGCCGGAGATCCTTCGCTCGACAGTGTGCAGATCATACCGCTCGATCACATTACCGTGCCGAAATCGGACAATCTGCCCCCTGTCGGCGCGCTGGTAGCGGAGGCTTTGAAGAGCCGGCCGGATCTCGCGCAGGCCCAAATCGAAATAACGAGCGCCGGAATCAGTCTGAAGGGATCTAAGAACGAGTTGTTGCCGCAGCTCAATGTTGTGGCGGGGGCGACTAACAATGCGCTTGCGGGTTCCATAAATCCGGTTCCGCCCTTGGGCTCCGCGCCGGGCACGCCGCGCACGCCGGATCCTTTTCTTCTCGGGGGAGCCGGCGCTGTCCTTTCGCAGATCTTCCAGCGCAATTTTCCCGATTATGGGATTGGCTTCCAATTGAACATCCCGCTTCGGAACCGTGTTGCGCAGGCCGATGTCGCTCGCGACCAATTGCAGTTGCGGCAATCGGAAGTCCGGCTTAAGCAAGCGCAAAATCAGGTTCGGGTTGAGGTACAAAATGCGCTGGTTACGCTGCGGCGCGCGCGCGCCAGCTATGATGCCGCGGTTGAAACGCGCCAATTGCAACAGGAGGCGCTTGAGGCTGAGCAGCAGCGCTTTTCGGTGGGCCAATCCACCAGTTTCTTCGTCATTCAATATGAGCGTGATCTCGCCCAAGCCCGCTCGACGGAGGTCATCGCCATGGGCGACTACGCGAAGGCAAAGGCCGCATTGGATCGCGCGCTCGGCACGACACTGACGTCGAATAATATTTCACTATCGGAAGCCAGAGCGGGGATTGTCCTCCGCCCACCGAATCCTATCCCGCCAGGGCAGTAGCTGTTGCAAAAGCTTCTTCGCCGGAAGGCTGGGTTTAATCGTCCCGTGCCTCGACGAGGCTAAGGCATGCAGCCAGGAGTGCTGGGAGCACGGATGTTTCCTGGCAAATACCGGCCCCATAAGGCATTTGTACCTATTCCCCTTCGGTTCACGCTCTTCATCCTGTAAACATTCCGCGCTCGCCGCCAATCAACGCCTGTAACGGAAGAATAGGATGGAGAGTCGAAATATTAAGTCCGGCGCATAGCCGATGCCCGTAACCAGCTATCGGTTCACACAGAGGTCAACAATATGCAATGGCGCCTTGAGACTCGATGGCTGCGGCGGGCCTTGATTGCTCTTTGCCTGAATAGCCTGATTCTTCTTCCGCCGGCTTTCACTCAAACGAACGTTCTCACCTACCACAATGACAACTTTCGCACCGGGCAAGACCTAACTGAGAGCCGCCTCACGCTGCAGAACGTTAACTCAGCCAGTTTCGGCCGGCTGTTCACGCTGTCGGTAGACGGAAAAGTAGATGCACAGCCGCTGTACGTCTCTAGACTCGCTATGCCAGCCCTCGGCGTCCACGACGTCGTGTTCGTAGCCACCGAACACGATTCGGTTTACGCGTTTGATGCGAATAGCGGGGCAAAACTGTGGTCGGTATCCCTGCTCGGATCGGGAGAGACAACGTCCGACAGCCGTGGTTGCGGCCAAGTGATACCCGAAATCGGCGTGACCGCGACTCCGGTGATTGATCTGAAGGCCGGCCCACACGGGACCATCTATGTGGTGGCCATGAGCAAGGACGCATCCGGCTCTTATCATCAGCGGTTGCACGCGCTGGATATCGGAACGGGTGCGGAGCAGTTTGGCGGCCCCGTCGAGATTCAGGCGACTTTCCCCGGCAACGGCGACGAAGGCCGGAACGGAACGCTTGTTTTCGATCCTGGGCAACACAAGGAACGCGCGGCCCTTCTGCTGTTGAATGGCACAGTTTATACGAGCTGGTCGTCGCATTGCGACATTCCACCCTATACCGGATGGACCATCGGCTACGGCGAACTGACATTGAAGCAAACCAGCGTTTTCAACTTTGCGCCGAACGGAAGCGATACTGCCATTTGGTCTTCGGGAGCGGGCCCCGCTGCCGATTCGAGCGGTAACCTCTTCTTTCAGCTTGCTAATGGCACATTTGAAACAGATCTCAATGCACAGGGGTTTCCCAGCCGAGGCGACTACGGCAATGCCTTCGTCAAGCTGGGGTCCAGCGGCGGCCAGCTTAGTGTTCTGGACTATTGGACGATGTTCAATACGGTCAGTGAATCGAATCGGGACGAAGATCTCGGCTCGGGCGGCGTGTTGCTGCTGCCCGATGTGACGGATGCGAGCGGCGCTGTCCGGCACCTCGGCGTTGGAGCGGGGAAGGACGCGAACATCTATATGTTCGATCGAGACAACCTCGGAAAGTTCAATCCCAAGGACAACAGCAACCTGTATCAGGAACTGCCCGGCGCATTGAGCGATGGAGAATTCGGCATGCCGGCCTGGTTTAATGGAACCGTGTATTTCGGCGCTGTTGGCGATTCTATTCGCGCATTCAGCGTCACAAATGCCAGACTGTCGAGTACGCCCACCTCGAACACGTTAAATACATTCGGATACCCCGGCGCTACGCCCAGCATCTCCGCGAACGGCGTTTCAAACGCGATCCTCTGGGCCGCGGAAAACAGCGATCCAGCCGTCCTGCACGCATACGATGCCACCGACCTTGGCCGGGAGCTTTACAACAGTAATCAGGCGCCCGGAGGCCGCGATCATTTCGGAACAGGCAATAAATTTATCACCCCTACGGTTGCTGATGGAAAGGTGTTCGTAGGCACGACAAACAGCGTCGGCGTATTCGGTTTGCTCAACGCCCAGACAGGCATCGCGACGAGTATCAATTTATCGGTTTCGCCTGTTTCGGCAGTTGTGGGAACGCCGGTCACGTTAACCGCTACCGTAACCTCCAGTTCAGGCACTCCACAAGGGATGGTTACGTTCGCTGATGGCTCGACAGTGCTTGGAACGGCGGCGCTCGATGCGAATGGAGTTGCGACACACTCTACCGGCAGCCTCGCCGTCGGAACACACTCGATCAATGCGAGCTACGGAGCTTCCGCGAGTTGGGCGGCGAGCCAATCGCCGGCCGCTACTGTCACCATTACAGATAAGCCGGCTCTGAGCGCGGTGCCCAATCCAATACCGATTTCAAGAACAGGCGAGTTGGGCGCGACGACGATTTCCTGGAATGCTCCGGGGGCTACCAGCGTACAAGTGAGGATCGGCAGTCCTGATGGGACACTCTTCGCGTCGGGCGGACCGGCCGGATCGGCCCCTACCGGAACGTGGGTCACGGATGGGATGACGTTCTATTTGCAGGATCTCACGAGCGGCAACACTCTCGGGTCTGTGGTTGTGCACTTGCAAACTGAGCCAGCCGCTCTTTCGTTAGATCCGAATCCGATCGTGGTGGGCCAGGGACAGTCGTTCGGCTCAACCCTTGTCAAGTGGCAGGCGCCCAGCGCGTCTATCGTTGAAATTCACCTCGGGAGCCCAGCCGGAAAGCTGTTTGCAATGGGCAGTTCCAACGGTTCGGCGATGACAGACCAGTGGGTCGCGGATGGGATGATTTTCTTTCTGCAAGACACGAGTGACGGCAAGCCGCTGAATGGCGCTAACACGCTTGGAACGGCTATCGCTCACGTACAGGACTCACCTTTCTTTGCCGCGAATCCTAATCCCATCGTGGTTTCTAGCGGCGCCTCGGCCGGATCGACACTCATTCAGTGGGACGCTCCCGCCGCAACTACTGTCCAGGTGCGCCTGGGCAGTCCGGATGGCGCGCTGTTTGCGGTGGGCCCGTCCTCGGGATCTGCGCAGACTGGTCCGTGGGTTACCGATGGCATGACCTTCTATCTGCAAGATACGAGCGCCGGCAAGCCGTTGACGTCCGCGGGAACGCTCGCCACGTTCGTCGCGCACTTGCAGAACTCGCCGTTTTTCGCAGCCAACCCGAATCCAATGCCGGCAATCAATGGAACCGGCGCGAGCGTGACTGCTCTTCAGTGGGATGCGCCGTCGGCAACCAATGTCGAGGTGCGAATCGGAACTCCGGACGGCGCGCTGTTTGCTGCCGGAAATTCGTTAGGAGTCGCAACGACGGGCCAGTGGGTCACTAATGGAATGGTGTTTTACCTTCAGGACACCACCGGCGGCAAGCCGCTGATCAGCGCCAATACGCTGGCGACGTTGACGGCTGCGGTGCAGCCGTCACAGTGAGTCCGTGCCGCCTAGCGCCCGCTCCTTGTATCTCCTGCGCTGATTTTCGTGGCGGAATGATGTAAGCGATGCCCCAATTTCTCAATGATCTGGGCGAGTATGTCCTCGACGGAATAAGCCTGACGCCATTCCGGAAAATGACTCCGGAATTTTGAAACGTCGCTGATCCACCAGACATGATCGCCGGCGCGATTGTCATCGGTGTAGGACCAGCTCATTGGTCGGCCCGTTAAACGTTCGCAAATCGAGATCGCCTCAATCATGGAGCAGTTTGAGTGCCGCCCGCCGCCCATGTTGTAAACTTCGCCGGATCGGGGCGCGAGAAAAAAATGCCAGAATGCGTTCACAAGATCGTAGGAATGGATATTATCGCGGACTTGCTTTCCTTTGTATCCGAACACTGTGTACGGCGTTCCTGTGATTGCGCATTTTGCCAGGTAGGAAAGAAAGCCGTGCAATTTCGTGCCGGAGTGTCCCGGCCCCGTAAGGCATCCTCCACGGAAGCAGGCAGTCTTCATGCCGAAGTAGCGTCCGTATTCCTGCACCATCAGATCAGCGGCGGCTTTTGAAGCGCCGAACAAGCTGTGGAGGCAGCCGTCGATGCTCATCGTTTCATCAATGCCATTCGCAGCGAACGGATGGGACGGTTCAACTTCCCAGCGTGTTTCCATCTCGATGAGCGGCAGGCGGTTGGGCGTGTCTCCGTACACTTTGTTCGTGCTCGTGAACAGAAACACCGCATCGGGAGCGAACTGCCGCGTAAACTCCAACATCTGGAGAGTGCCGTTCGCATTGATAGTGAAATCCGTTAACGGCTCGCGTGCGGCCCAATCGTGCGACGGTTGAGCCGCCGTGTGAAGGACGAGCACGATTTCCTTGCCGTAGCGCTCAAAAACGTTCCTCAGCGCGTCTCCATCGCGAATATCGAGATCATAGTGAACGTAGTCTGGAACATTGGCCTTAAGCTGCTCCCGGCTCCACTGTGTACTCGCTTCTTCGCCGAAAAAATAACGCCGCATGTCGTTGTCGATTCCGACGATATTGAGCCCCTGATGCGCGAAGAACCGCACTGCTTCGGCCCCGATTAAGCCGGCCGACCCGGTAACCAGGGCTATTGCCATGGGGCGCGTCCTTCATGCGTATTGCTCGATATCGATTGAGAGTCTTTCATGAGTGCCGGTCCAGGGAAACTGCGCATCGATGACATCAGTCGTGTAGATGTGCTGCGTGCCGGCTCAGTGGAATTGGCGCGGGCATCAGCGCGGGGACTTCCGCGGGCTGGGCCGCCGATTGATAGAAGTCGCTTAGCTTTCTCGCGCTCACCGCCCAGTTTAAATGACTTTCGAAGAAGCGAATAGATCCGGCCGCGAGTCGGTTGTACAGATCCCGATCTTCCATGATGGTTCTGACGGCGTCTGCTATAGCCACGGCGTTCAGGTTAGAAACAATGTATCCATGCTCGCCGTGTGTCATGTAGCGCGCAATGTTCGAATGGGGCAGCACCACCGGCCTGCCTACCGAGAGGAATTCGGGCAGCTTGCTAGGAAAACGATAATCGTTAAATTCGCCTGGTTTGCCAGGCTGTACCAGGACATCCGCCAGGGCAAGCAGCCGGGGAATATCATGATGCGGCGTTATTCCGAGTTCTATCGAGTGCCGCCGGGCCCAGGTTTCATCGGGCCCGAGGAAGGAACAGAAATCCCGCCCGGCTCGAACGAGCGTTGCCGAATGTCCCTCCCGATTTAGGATGGCGACCGCGAGATACAAACTTCTCATCTCGGGCGCATTTGCGCCGTGCGTATTGCCTGTGTACACCAGAACAGTCGAATTATTAGGGATTCCGTAGAATTTCCGCTCGCTCGCGCTTTGGGGTCTTGGCTTAAACAAGCTACGACTAGCGGACGGCCATAGTTCGAGGGTCGGCAGGCCCGCCGGTACGAACTCTCGCAACTTGTCGATAATTACCGTTACGCCGGTGGCGCTTCGAAGGAATTCGGTTGCCCGAATTGGATGAGAGAAAGGCAGCGGAATGAGTCTGTCCAAGTCGGCGCGAGAGAGCGCGAGGATATCGGAAAGCGGCTTGCCGAGATTACCCGCCAGTATGTGTAATTCATTGTCTTCCAAGTGAATGAAGAGCCGGCTGCCATAACGCGCGCGCACAGATTCGCAGAACTGCCGCACCACTTCTCTGGGGGTCCAGGCATGAATAATATCGGGCCCGCGGCCGTTCGAATACACAAGCCCGCGGGTTTTGACATCGGCGAAGTCTACGGCCTTCGCGGCACACGGACCCAGGCCGGCGATGGATTCGCTATTCTGTGGGACCGCGATTTGGCATTCGTAACCTAACGAACTCAGTTCCTCGGAAATCGCGTGTACATGGGGCGCACTGTTCGAGGTGAAGTCGTGATAAAGAACAAAAAGAATGTTTGCAATCACGCGCGATCAAGCCCCCCGCGCCGCACCGGCAGTATCCATTTGGCATCACTGCCCGCCATCCGAAAAGTACACAAACGATTCGATGCCACCCTGCCCAACTTTACTCTCATCGGTCTGCCAAACTGCAGGGAAGAACACGGTTTGTAGACTCTTGGACGGCGGGCATGTTTCACGGCGCCTGATATTCTCGTAGTAAGATTCTCCAGCCGTCGCCGGAGCCCGCAGTTGACGATGCTCATCACTTCTCCTTATGTTCCCAGTGGAACGTTCCATCCGAAGCGGTACCGCCCCGGCGGCATTGGTAATTGGTCCGGGCATCTGCCTTTTGCAAACGACCTAATTCGAGCTGTTCGTCCCCAGTTATTTGTGGAACTAGGCACGCATTACGGCGAATCGTATTTCGGTTTCTGCCAGGCGGTCTCAGAACACAACGTACCGTGTGTCTGCTACGCCGTTGATACCTGGCTTGGTGAGGCTCATGCCGGCTTTTACGGGGAAGAGGTTTATACCGAAGTCGATTCGTACAATCGGGTAAATTACGATAAGTTCTCGTATCTTCTCCGGACGACTTTCGATGCCGCTCTCGCACAGTTCGCGCCGGATTCAATCGATATCCTACACATCGACGGCCTCCATACTTACGAGGCGGTAGCTCACGATTTCTATGGATGGCTGCCAAAGGTAAAGCCCGGCGGGATCGTTCTGTTTCACGATATCAAGACGCGCCACCAGGATTTTGGAGTTTGGAAACTCTGGGAAGAACTGAAAAGCCAAGGTGCAACTTTCGAATTCGAACACAGTTGGGGGCTTGGGGTATTTCGGAAACCCGGCATCGCGCCGACGGGCGCCGGACTGCTGGGAATCCTGTTCGGCGATTCCGATGAAATGAAAACGCATCTGCGCCGATTTTATGTGCTCTGCGCTACCGAACTGGAGTGCCGCCACAAGGCTAACGAACGGTTGCGGGAGGATCGGGCTAATGCCGCTCGCCTTCAGGTTTTTCTTCCTTCCGAAGCCGGCTATCGCGAGGAAGATAGCCATTCGGTCGAGTTGACAATGGGCCAGTGGCAGCAGATTGACCTGGAGCTGTCGTCGGGATTTGCGGGGCCCCTGCGGATCGATCTGATCGATTGCCCCGCTGTGATCGAACTCGCTTGCCTTACGTTCCGGGCATTAATCAACGGCGACATCTTGTGGACGGCAACTGGGCGCGACCTTTGCTCTTTCCCGCTGAAGGGAACGATCGTTTGCCTTGGAATGACTGAGAGTGGAAATGCCTGCAGATTTTTTAGTTTTGGAGGCGATCCTCAACTGTTCCTTCCGGATCTCGGCTCCGTGCAATCCGACCAACCACTCCGCTTACAAGTCTGGTTACGAGTGCTTCCGGAGTTCTCGGCGTTGGTCCCTCTGCTGAGCGCCGATGCCAATGGATCGGAAGAGGCGGTTGAAGAATCGGAACTGCAGGCCCTGGAGGACGTCGCTGCCTTGAAGGCGGAGTTGGAGCGAATCACGGCCGAACGCGATCTACTCCTGGCCGGTCGAAACCAAATGGATCTGGACGCTCCGGACATGGCGCGCGATTATGTCCAAATGAAGTCGGAACGAGACTCTTTTGCTGCCGAGCACGAGGAACTTCTTGCGGAGCACAATAAGGTACGGACACAGGTCTTCCTCTTCAAAACCGAGGCGAAACAGGCTCGGAAGGAACTGGAAAGCACTCGTTCGGAGTTGATGCAGGTGAGAGTTTCTTACGACGCGTGCCGGACGCAGCGGACGGAATTGGAGAATGTAATGCTCAACTTGCGAAACGATTTGGCAGAACGCGTGTCCTCCATCGAGCGGTTGCAAGCGCTGGTTGCCGAGAAGGATTTAGCGGTAGAACGGATTAACTCGTCCGTCAGGGCCGACCACGAGGCTACAATCCCGAACCTAGAGCACGTTATCGCTGATAAAGACGCTGTGCTGGCGGAGAAGAACGCTGCCCTCGCGGAGAAGGATGCTGCGCTTACAGCGAAAGACGCTGCGCTTGCAGAGAAAGATGCCGCGCTTGCAGAGAAGGACGCCGCGCTTGCAGAGAAAGACGCCGCGCTTGTAGAGAAAGACGCCGCGCTTGTAGAGAAAGACGCCGCCGTTCAGCGTTTGGAAGCTGCGGTCCAGGAATTGGCGACATGCCGTTCCATGCGGATCACCGCCCCGATGCGTGCAATCGGCCGTTTGTTCAAGAGCGAGTGAGCCCGCGCGTTTAGAGCCGCCTCGGACACCCTCTGGCATTCGTCGCAAAAGAACGCCCACCCAACCGCAGGGGGTTGAATGGGCGTTTATTGGTTTTGAAATCTTTATTCGGCCTTTTCCACGCCGGTTTTCAGCTTCTCGCGCTGTTCCTTCAGAATGGCCTTGCGGCTTAGCTTGATCTTGTTGCCTTCGAGCGCCAGCACTTTGACAAGTATCTGATCACCCTCGTTCAACTCGTCGCGCACATTCTTGATGCGGCTTTCCGAGATCTCGCTGATGTGGAGGAGACCATCGGTTCCCGGGAAGATTTCGACGAACGCCCCGAAATCGGCGATACGCACAACTTTTCCTAAATACGTCTTCCCGACTTCGGCCACTGCGGCGATATCGGCAACCATCTGCATGGCTCGCTTGGCGGCCTCTCCATCGGAAGCGAAGATGTTGACCGTGCCGTCGTCGTCCACATCGATCTTCACTCCGGTCTGTTCGACAATTCCCTTAATAATTTTGCCGCCCGGGCCGATCAGTTCACGAATCTTGTCGGTTGGAATCTTGGTCGTGTAGATGCGAGGAGCATACTTGGACAACTCGCTGCGCGGTTCCGAGATCGTCTTGATCATGACTTCGAGAATTTCCAGCCGGGCCTTCTTCGCCTGGGCCAGCGCCTCACGCATGATCTTCGTCGTTACGTTCGGAACCTTAATGTCCATCTGCAGGCCGGTTACGCCCTTTTTAGAGCCCGCGACCTTGAAGTCCATGTCGCCGTAGTGATCTTCAGCGCCTGCGATGTCCGTCAGGATGGCGTAATCGTCGCCTTCCTTGACGAGTCCCATCGCGATGCCGGCCACGGGAGCCTTGATCGGAACACCGGCATCCATCAGCGAGAGAGTGCCGCCACAGACGCTCGCCATCGAGCTTGAACCGTTCGATTCGAGGATGTCGCTGACCACGCGGAGTGTGTAGGGGAAGTCTTTTTCGGTGGGAATCACAGCGGAGAGAGCGCGTTCGGCCAGTGCGCCGTGCCCAATCTCGCGACGTCCCGGCCCACGCATAAACCCAACTTCTCCAACGCTAAACGGGGGGAAGTTGTAGTGAAGCATGAAGCGCTTAGAGGTTTGCGAAGGATCGAACATCTCGATCCTTTGTTCGTCGTCCTTCGTGCCAAGGGTGGCGGTGACCAGGGCTTGCGTTTCGCCGCGCGTGAAGATCGCAGAACCGTGGGTCCGCGGCAGTACACCGACTTCGCACCAGATGTGACGAAGTTCGTCGAACTTGCGCCCGTCCGGACGGCGGCGCTCCTTCAACATTTCATCGCGGAAGATCCGCTCTTTCAGTGCGCTAAACAGCTTGCCTGCTTCTTCCTGCTCCTCTTCGGCAAACAAAGCCACGCTCTTCTTCTTAGCTTCGTGGACGCGATGATAACTATCGAGCTTCTGATATTTCTTCGTGTCCAACGCATCGGTCAACTCGGGCCGGATGAACTCGGCGATCTTTTTCGCCATTTCCTCGTTCGGCTTCGCAGGTTCATACTCCCATTTAGGCTTGCCTGCTTTCTCTACAAGTTGACGGATTCCGGCGACGATCTTCTTGCAGCAATCGTGTCCATACTCAATGGCGTCGACTACCTGCTCTTCGGAAACCTCGTTCGCCCCGGCTTCCACCATCACGATTCCGTCATCGCTGCCGGCCACCATGATGCTGAGATTTCCGTTGTGAATCTCGTCGTAGGTAGGGTTCGGAACAAGAGCGCCGTTGACAAGTCCTACGCGGACTCCAGCCAGCACGTGGTGAAAGGGAATATCGGAAATCGCCAGAGCGGCTCCGGCGCCTACAATCGCGAGAGGCGCGGGATCGTTCATCGGGTCCGCCGAAAGGACCATTGCGATCACTTGCGTCTCGTTGCTGAAGCCTTCGGGGAAAAGCGGACGGATCGGACGATCAATCAGCCGGCTGGTAAGGACTTCCTTCTCCGAAGGTCTGCCCTCCCGTTTGATAAAGCCGCCCGGGTATTTGCCTGCCGCGTACGTGTATTCGCGGTAGTCCACCGTGAGCGGGAAAAAATTGGCGCCGACCTTGGGTTGCTCGTTGGCGCACGCCGAAACGAGGACTACCGAGTCTCCCGATCGGACGATAACCGAACCGTTAGCTTGCTTGGCGAGCTTACCGGTTTCTAGTGTGATCTTCGTGCCTTGAAGATCGATCTCAACTGTATGAGTCATTTCATCTTCCTTGATACATGGACGCGAGACAGCGTACTGTCGAAACGCCCAAATCCAAAGGATTAAGTGGGGACTTAGAGTCTGAGGAACCAACCCACTCAAAAAGAGTGAAATGGCAGGAGGGGGAACCGTTCACCAGAACGGCGTTGCGCAGGAATACAACCTGCGCCAGCCCGAGAACCGTTTCTAATGGCGTATACCAAGGCTCTGTATCAGCGTTTGATATCGCTGAGGATTGCGATCCTTGAGATATTGGATCATCTTCCGGCGCCGCTTCACCATCGTTAGCAGCCCACGCCGCGAGTGATGGTCCTGCTTATGCGCCTTAAAGTGTTCCGTTAATTGCAGGATGCGCTGAGTCAACAGAGCAACCTGAACTTCTGGCGAACCGGAATCCGACTTGTGGATTCGGTACTTCGCGATCATCTGAGATTTTTCTTCCGCCGCCAGCGCCATGCCGAAAACGATACTCCTCGTCTTTACCTTAATCTTTCGTGTTTATACGCTCTTAAGGGTAACACACCGCGAAGGCGTCCGCTTCTGAGATGCACGCGCGCCTCGAAACTGGCAGCATTCCCCGTTTAAGGCCTGCGTCGGTGTTCGCGCGATCAACTGCGTGCGGGCGAGCATCACGATCAATCCCTTAGCTGGACCGCACGAGCAGACTCTCGTACACGCCTGAATATTCTGACTCGCAATGTGCCTGCGTCGAGCTCTTCTGCTTGTTGTAATTTTAACAAATGGCGGGAGAGGCCGATCGAACCCGTATAGTCGCTCCACACCACGATCCACTCGACAGAATCCAGATCCGCTGACGCAAAAAGCCGCTGTTCGGGAAGGCTGGTTTGAACCGCGATCCGCTGGAAGGAAATCGGCGAGTGATCCGTTTGACGAAACTTGCTGCGAGCTTCCGCAAGACCTCGCTCGCCCTCCAACTGCTCTACCGTTTGAAAATACAGCTTCCAATCGTTTTCCGTGAACGCTTTCGCAAGCACTAGAACCCGGTCCGCTTTCGAGACATGGGCGTTCAGATAACGGGCGGCTCCATAGCTCAGGGCGACATCGGGTTGTGCTGTCTCTTTTGCCACGAATTGGGCCGATTGAGCGACCCCAAGAACAACGGCCGCTCCTCCAAGCCAAAGCGCCAGTTGGCGTTGCCTTCGGAGGAGATACTCCAGGCCGATTCCGGCAAGAATGAGAACGTAGCCCACGATCAGGGTTGCCTCTCTTGACGTCACGAAGGCTTCTGCGTTGTCCGAGCCTGGGCGCGGGTCGCCGTGCGCGGAAAAGAGGATCGCGATTAAAAAAGCGGCGGCAAAACCGCCGAAGAGAAGTACGGCTGGTTGTCTGAAGAGGCGTCGTTTGTGGACCGCGTACAGTCCCAACAGAGACAGCAACACCACGAGCGCTGGCGTATCTTTTATGGCGATCCACCCAAGATAGAGCCATCGGACTAGTCGAAGGGCCGATCGCGGCATCTCGATCACGTATGTGCCTGGCGAGGAAAGGCCTAGATGCCCACCGATCCACAATGCCGGCGCCCAGCAGAAGAGAGCGAAAGCAGACAATAGTTTTCGCCGCTCGAACCGGTGGCCGGCCCAGTAATGGACGAGCAGCGCGGGACAGGCAATCCATGCCTCGTACCGTGTGAGGCAGGCAATGCCGAGTAAAAGCGATGCGGCGGCTAACCGGCCCGAGGCATAAAAATAAACGCAAAAACAAAGCGCCCCGAGCATCAGAATTTCCTGAAATGGAACGATCGAAATCTCATTTAGAAAAGGATTGGAGACAAAGAAAAGCGCCACCCAAAACGCAGCTTCTTGTGAGACGACCCGGCGGCACAGCAAATAAAAACCGGCTCCCGCAGTCGCTCCTATCAGGGCCATCACAACCCGAAAGAACATGGGATACGTGGTGATCTTGTAGGAAGCAAAGATCAGCATCTGCAACATCGGCAGTTGGTGCCCAAGGAAAATGGACTCGTGATTTCGGAGGTGCAGAACGGTATCTCCTCCGTACAACGCCGGAAAAAGCGCAATGAACGCGACTTTCAGCAGCAGGCCGGCGCCGAATACAATCAGGCAGCTCTTTCGAGAGAGGGAGTTGCCGGCGCCGGCAAGAACGGTTTGTTGCGAAGCGACTAGCGAGCAGGCCACTGGATGGAATTGTGCACTAACGTCCGGTCTCACCGCACCAGCCCGCTCCGATCTTTACGTTTAATTTACATTTACGCTGATTTCAGGGATGAGAAGGCAGCATCCTAACGTTCAGAACGAGATCTGACGATCAGTAGGGCAAGATGCGAGACAGTATCCTCTCTGAAGACGCTATTGGCCATCTGCAGGAAGTGCGGGGGCAGGAAGGGGACAAAGAAGACCCGGCGACCAGGGTCGAACCCTACGATTTCCGCCGACCGGACCGGATCGCGAAAGACCAATTGCGATCCATCCAGCTTCTGCACGAGACCTTCTCCCGAGCCGTAGCCTCCAGCCTCTCGGCGTTCCTTCGTTCTTACGTGCTTGTAAACCTCATCTCGGTGGAGCAGCTTTCGTTCGCCGAGTTTGTCAAATTTTTACCTTCGCCGAGTTGCATGGTGTCACTCGGGCTTCGTCCGTTCGAGGGTAATGCCGTCCTCGAACTCGGCCAGTCGGTTGTTTTTCCCATCTTTGAGATGCTGCTCGGCGGTACCGGAAAGAAAAGCGCGAATATCCAGCGTGAAATTACCGAAATCGAGAAGAGCATCCTTGACAGCGTGTTCCGGGTGGTTCTTCAGGAACTCAAGTCTGCCTGGCAGGCCGTTACGTTCATGGATTTTGTCATCGAGAGTCACGATACCGAGCCGCAGTTGCTTCAGATACTGGCGCCGAACGAAGCTGTGGTGGCCGTCAGCATGGAAATGCAAATTGGCGAAAGCAGCGGCATCATGCACATCGGAATTCCCTCCATCATCGTGAAAATGCTTCGCCAGAAGTTCGATCAGCAATGGACTGTCCGGAAAGGACAATCGACCGAAAGCGAGCACGCCCGCATCTTCAAATTGCTTAAGCCCGCTTGTCTCCAGGCCGATGCCCGTCTGACCGGTCCCTCCATGCGCCTGGACGATCTGTTGCGAATAGACCTAGGCGATGTTTTGGCCTTCGATCATTCGACGGAGAAGCAATTGACGCTCGAACTCAACGGCAAAACAAAGTTTTTAGGGCATGTTGTCGTGAATGGCGGCAGACGTCAATTTCAGATCGGCGCTGAATTCCGGGCGGCTGAGTGAAACGACGACAACGAAGAAATTCAGCCTGCCGGGAAGTTAACCGGCTAAGGCGCCTTCTCATTTCCAATCGCTAGCACGAAGTATTGCGCCGGAGTGTCGCCGACGTTCTTCCAGCCGTGCTCCTCGTTGGAATGGACCCACGCCACGGAACCGGGGCCAATCCTGCTGCTCTTGCCCGCGATGGTGACCTCCAGCGTCCCTTTCTGCAGCATGACCATTTCTTCGTGAACGTGGTGATGCTGCGGATGAGGCATCTGCCCCGCTGCGAGCGTCGTGATATGCAATTCGATCGGGCATCCGCTCGTCGTATCGCCTTTTAAAACGGCGCGAGTCTCGTTATGAGTCCGCGGATTCGCTTTCACGGCCAGCGCGTCGAACGAGTAGCATTCCGACGGAAGCCCGGCGTTCGCCGCTTCGGCGCGACCCGCCAGCAGGACCGGCAGAATTAGACCCAGATCTCTTCGTGAGTAGTCCATAGTATTGATCTCGTTTTTATCGCAAAATCGTAGGCAAAGCATTAGGCCTTGAATTGATAGCGCTCCCGTTCGCGAAGCAGTTCTTCCCACGTAACTTCCCGTCCTCGGTAGGCGCTGGTGCGGGCCAGAATTGCCGTGAGCGTGCTTTCAGCCGCTACCTGTGTGTTGTTGATTGGCGTACCAGCCTGCACGTTCTCTACAAATTTCTTGGCGTTCGCAATGGCGCCGCTGCGGAATGTATCGTCTTTATCCGTTCCATGCCATGCCTTTTCGCCGGTGATGCGGACCAACCCGCCATAGTGGGCATCCGCCGTGCCGATGCTGCCGAACGCGCGGGCGCAGATATCGTCGTACCCCTTCGTGAACTGCACCGAACTGTGGTCCGTTTGCACGCCGTTGGGATAAAAGAAAGTGACCAGAAAGAAGTCGTTGCAATCTCCCACTGTCCTCACCTTGCGACCACAAGTGGCCGTGGCCTTCAGCGGGTGGGTCTCAAAATACCAGTTGCCGACATCGATGGCGTGGATGTGCTGCTCCACGATGATGTCGCCCGATAGCACTTTGTCGCCCAGCCACTCGCGTAACCGGCGGTGGAGCGGATCGAGCCCTTGTCCGCTCTTAATCCGTGGAATGCTCGTTTGATAGCAGGTTTGACCGACGGGAATTTTCCCGATATCGCCACGGTGAACGCGCTCCATCAGTTCCTGAAACACGGGCTGCGCCCGGGTCTGGAAATCGACCCAGAAGCTGCGCTTTCCCTCCAGCATCTTGCCGGCACTGATGATGTCGAGACAGCCCGCTGTGTCCACGGCCACGGGCTTGGCCAGATAGACGTGCTTGCCGGCTTGCGCCGCTGCAAGCGCCTGCTCCGGGTGAAAATACGGCGGACTCATCACCAGCACCGCATCGAGCTTCGATTCGGCGAGTTTGCGATAACCATCCAAGCCGCTGTAGCGCCGTGCCGGATCAACCTTCCAATGCTCCGCCGTTTCCTCGAGAGGCTGTGTCATCGGATCGGCCAGCGCGACTACTCGGCTGCCTGTGTATTCGACGAAGAAGTTGCCGACATAATTCCCGCGGCCTCCGCAGCCGACGATTCCGATCTCGAGCGCGGAGTTCGCCTGGTAGCCGAAGACCGTCTCCGGCTTCAGCAGCAGCAACCCGGCTCCGGACGACTGCAGGAACCTTCTTCGTTTGAGGGCGCTCAA
>JAICLJ010000092.1 GCA_025927575.1 Bryobacteraceae bacterium
CCGTGCGGCCACACCTTGGTTAAATCGAAGGGGTTGAACCGGTAGGTTTTGGCTTCCTCGAACGGCATGATCTGCACTTTGAGCGTCCAGCTAGGGCTTTCACCCCGGTTGATCGCTTCAAATAGGTCGCGCCGGTGATAGTCGCTGTCAACGCCGGCCAGCCGATTTGCTTCCTCCTGCGTGAGGAAGTCGATGCCCTGGTCGGTCTTGAAGTGGTATTTCACCCAGAAGCGCTTGCCCTCGGCGTTAACCCACATGTAGGTGTGGCTTGAGTAGCCGTTCATATGCCGCCAGGTCTTTGGGATCCCCCGGTCACCCATCAGCCATGTGACCTGATGCGCCGATTCGGGCGACAGCGTCCAGAAGTCCCACTGCATGTCGTGGTCGCGCAGGCCATTGTCCGCGCGGCGCTTCTGGGAACGAATGAAGTGCTGAAACTTCAACGGGTCACGCACGAAGAACACCGGAGTGTTGTTCCCCACCATGTCATAGTTGCCCTCGCTGGTGTAGAACTTCAGCGCGAAGCCGCGCGGGTCGCGCCAGGTGTCGGGGCTGCCGCGCTCGCCGGCCACCGAAGAGAACCGGATCAACGTGTTGGTCTTCGTGCCCGGTTGGAACACCGCAGCCTTGGTGTAGCCCTTGACATCCTTAGTCACCTGGAAGTGGCCGAAGGCCCCGGAACCCTTCGCATGGGGTTGGCGCTCGGGAATCCGCTCTCGATTGAAGTTGGCCATCTGCTCGATGAGGTAGTGATCGTGTAGCAGGATCGGCCCGCTGGGCCCGACTGTGAGCGAGTGCTCGTCGCTCGGTACAGGGATCCCGGCATCGGTTGTTGTGGGCTTGCGCTCATCGCTTTTCACGGTAGTGCCTCCTTGAATTCTTAATTTGACCCGCCGGACACGCCTTGGGCTGGCGTTGATAAAACCTGTTCACCGCCCTCGCTGCCCGCGCAACAATTATGACAGATAAATCTGAATTCGCCCTGGCCACGCGCAGAGCAATCCACGGCCCCTTAGTCGCAATTCGGAGACATGATTGCCGCCTGATCGTTCCGCCTTTTTGCTGGGAAAAGGGAGCGTCACCACAATCGCAAACAGGAATTGCTGGTCGGTTTTTATAAGAAGGATTCCGGCAAGCCAAGCATCACGTGGCCCGAATCTGTCGACGGCGCGCTCTGCTTTGGCTGGATCGATGGTGTGCGCCGGAGAATCGATGACGTCAGCTACAGCATTCGCTTCACACCGCGAAAGCCTCGGAGCGTCTGGAGCGCGGTGAACATCAAACGCGCCGGGGAGTTAATGAGCGAGGGACTCATGCATCCGGCCGGCATCAAAGCATTTGAAGCGCGCCGCGAAGACCGCTCCGGTATTTACTCTTTCGAACAGAAAAACATCGATTTCGTTCCGGCACAGAAGAAACAATTTCAAGCCAATCAAGCCGCCTGGAGTTTCTTTTCGGGGCGGCCGGCATGGTATCGCCGGACCGCCACACGGTGGGTCATCAGCGCGAAGCGGCAGGAAACCAGGGACAAGCGCTTGGCCGCGCTTATAGAAGATTCGGAGCACGGCCGGACGATTCCCCAGTTGACCCGGCCACCGAAGTCGAAGTAACGGTTGGCGCTGAGGCGCAAGCTAACGATAACACTGCCTCTGCACGCAGCGATCGTCAAAAGTTCTTAAAAACTTCGCTGTCAGAGCTGGTGATTATCTGGTAATTATTCTGATCAGGCTCGCCGATGATCTTCAGCTGCGCTTCTCCACATCGCGCAATACGGTCAGATGATCGCGACTACTTCCAGCGCGGACTAGCCTCAAAATGACCAGCCCATGGCAGCTTCGATCTGACGTCGGTGCAGAACGGTTAGAAAGAGCAGCGTAGCTGGGCCGTACGATAGGATTAAGGCGTGAGTACCGCGATCCCAATAATTGGTGTCATCCTCGAAGCACGACTGGATTCTTCCGGGCAACGACTCAGTATACCGGAGCACCGTTTAGATGCCATCGGCATGAAGGACGGCGATGAAGTCGAGCTTGTGATTAAGCATCCGGGACCGGCAGACCGTGACCTGTTTAGGGGCAAGAAGCGATTGAAAGTCACAAACCACGCTTACGAAGTGAGCGACATCGGCCAGAACCTTATGGCCGATGAAGATGAAATAGTCCTCGTCTATGTTCTGAAACCTTCGAAATACGGAAAGTAGCCACTAACCGGATTTTCGGATATCCTACACTTTGATCGCAATGCGACATCTGTTGCTTTTACTGTCTTTGGCCGGGCTATGCTTGGCCAGCGACAAGCCCAAGGTGCATACCTTCCAGGCTGACGAGGCCACCGTTTGGTCGGCCGTAAAGACCGTGGTCGTACGGAATTACACTCTGCTCAACAAAGACGACGGGCTGAATACGCTCACTGCGGAATACAGTGTGCATGGTGACCGATACGACATCGGCATCACCGTAGCAGCAAAGGGCTCGGTCGCCACTGACGTATCCATGTGCTTTACAGAGATGCTGGATACGGCCTACAAATGGGGCAGGCAGGGCAGTATAGCCAAGCATTTCTTTGCTGACATCTCTGCGCAACTGGCTAAGCCGCAATGAGCGTGGGCATCCCCACGATGTTGGGCCGAGAGGCGAGTTGCGCCCGCCACACACCTCGGATCCCTGCCTCTGAGTTATTGCGCGGGGTTGTGTCTCCGCAACGCCCTGTTCTCCGCTCAGGACCGTTTGGTCTACCGCGGCATCAGAAAGCGCGGTGCCTTGTTGGGATACAGGTCGCCTTTGCTCGAGATTTTGGAAATAGAGCCACTCCTCACAACATCGTCTCCGATCAAGCTCCCATCTCGAGCACCACGCGAAAGCGGGCCTTGCCGCTCATCATGCGGCCGTAAGCTTCCGCTGCTTATTCCAGCAGATATCTTTCTATCAGTGGCAATACTCCGGTGATTTCACTGAACTTGAGCGTGTCTTCGGACTCGATGGCTGTACCACTTGGCCACCCGTAAATTGACTGACGCTGCATGACCATTCCCGCGACGGCGGCCTGAATCGACTTGGCGGGAAAACCGGGAACCGCAGAGTTCCTCGAACTTGTGACGCCCGTCGATCCCTATTCGGCGCAAACATCCGTGCGCCGCGTTGCGCTCGATTGCGTGCCATTAGAACCAGCGCGCTCCCACTTCCCTGCTGCTACTCCATCGTGTAGGTGATCCCGTTGGTGAACTGAAATGAATTCTTTTTGACACCCAACGATTGATTGTTTAAGAACGTGTCCATCGTTCCCACCATGACGCTAAGCTTCACAAAGAACGGTGGCGCCTGGGTACTGCGGACCGGTTCTATGGGCAGCTTGAAAGTCTTTCAGGCCGGCCTTCCTCCGATGCCGGATAACAAAATATACTGAAGCGAGAGGTTGGCTCTACCATGGAGATCACTCTTCCGGGGAACATACGACGGCTGATCCTTATCGCCTTTGCTTGTACGGTAACGCTGCACGCTCAAAAGATCTTAGTGGCAAGTGGGGAGGCAGCACTCGTGCAAGACTTGCAAAGCGTGGCACCACAAGCCAGAATCGTGCCTGTCACGAAAGCAAACGTGATGCGCGAGATCGTCGATGCCGATGCTTATATCGGCGAGATCACGTCGCCGGAGGTGCGCGCAGGTAAGAATCTAAAATGGGTGGGAGTCATGAGCGCCGGCGTCGAGCGGGTCCTGTTTCCACGAGATGGCGGCAGCGATTTACGCAACAGCAAAATTGTACTTACTAACAATAAGATCGTTCAGGGGCCCGAGATTGCCGATCACGCGCTCGCCATGCTCCTGATGCTTTCACGCAATCTTTACATCCTCTATAGGAACGACCAACAGCAAACCTGGGATCCGGGTTCGTTCCATGGAATTGAGCTAAATGGTAAGACCGCCGTAGTAGTTGGCGTGGGCGGAATCGGGACACAAATCGCAGTGCGCGCGAACGCATTCGGAATGACCGTGATCGGTGTCGATCCAGAAGACAAGCCGTTCCTCCCGTTTCTCAAGAAGGTCGTTAAACCGGATCAGTTCGATGATGTGCTGCCTCAGGCTGATGTGGTCTTCCTTTCCGTTCCGGATACTCCCAAAAGTCACAAGATGATGGCTGCCCCCCAGTTTGAGCTAATGAAGAAGAATTCTTATTTCATTGCAGTCAGCCGGGGTGGGATTTACGATATGAACGGATTGGTAAAGGCGCTCGATGAAAAACGGCTAGCGGGCGCGGGAGTCGACGTAACGGATCCGGAACCGCTCCCGAAGCAGCATCCTCTTTGGAAATTCGAGAACGTCATTATCACGCCGCATATCGCTGGACGTTCTGATCGGGATGCGGACCGCATGATCGGGACCATCAAGGAAAACATCCGCCGTTTCGTCGAAGGCAAGCCATTAATCAATGTGGTTGATAAGCAGAAGGGATATTAGAACGCGGTTTGCGAACAAGAGTTCGGCGAGCCGCCTGCGACTGCTATGAGCTTGGTGCCCTTACCCGCCTGATCTTTCCGGTTCCAGCGCCCCCCTTTTTCAGATTGCGCCACCTACAATGGCGCAAAATTTCGTGATACGCTTCTAGACCGAAAGAGCAAGTACGATGTCTGTACCTGATGCATCTTCCGGCCACCCAAAATATGCCGTTTCACGCCGAACCTGGTGGGCGGTTGTCGTTGCTCTTTTACTTCTGATCTGCGGCGAGCTGTTCTTTTCGACACGGCAGGAGTCGCAAGTGTTCGACGAATCTGCCCACCTCTTCGCCGGCTTCGAATATTGGAAGCATGCCGATTTCGGGGTGAATCCGGAGCATCCACCTTTGGTAAAGCTAGTCGCCGCCGTCCCGCTGTTGCCCCTTCACCTGAAGGAGCCGCCGCCTGTGCCTATTCCTTTTTTCAAGATTCAGAATTTTATTGCCGCCTCTCAATTTTTGTATGGAGCTGATGCGGATTCGTTGATCATGCGCGCTCGCGTTACGGTTGCTTGTATTTTTGCGCTTGGATTGGCCTTTCTGGTCCTGGCTGCAGGATACGAGATGTTCGACCCACAGACAGCGCTGCTCGCTCTCATTCTGCTGGCGTTTGAACCTGTCCTGTTGGCGAATGGCGCACTGATCACGACAGATGTCGGGCTTGCTTGTTTGTTCTTCGCCTCTGTCTACGCTTTCTACCGGTACGTGAAGCGGCCTTCGCTCAAGCGTCTCGTCGTCTGCGCAATTGCGTCGGGAATGACCTTGGCTGCCAAACACTCGGGAGCTCTGATCCTGCCGGTCCTGGCGATTCTGGCGGCCTGCGAAGTGATTGCAAGATGGCGCGATCGGAAAATTCAAAGCGGCGACACAGCAGGGTTTTCGGTTTCGCGATATGCCCTGCGGCTGTGTGCAGTCCTCGCCACCATCGCGCTGGTGAGCTACGTGATGTTATGGGCCTTCTACGGCTTTCATTACGCTGCCAGACCTGCAGGCCTGCAGCTGACGCCGCCGCTCTTAGCGTACTCGGCCGGGTTGCATAGTCCGGCGGAGAAAACAATGATTGAGTTCTTTGCGCGGAATCATCTCTTCCCCGAAGCGTACCTCTACGGCTGGATCGATATTCTCCAGATTGCGGGCACTCGACCAACGTTCGTGTTCGGGAAGCTCTACAGCACCGGCCAGTGGTTTTTCTTCCCCGCAATGTTGCTGATCAAAAGCACGATCACGCTATTGGTGTTGCTCGCACTCCTGCCGTTTGCGCGGCTTTGGAATCGCCGGCGCGAAGTGCTGTTTCTTTTAGTTCCGCCGGTATTCTTCCTGCTGGTCGCCATCTTCTCCGGCCTGAATCTCGGCGTACGGCATATTCTGCCGGTTTATCCCTTTATGATCGTACTGGCCGCCGCCGCCGGATGGGGCCTTGCCGTGCGCTCACGTATCGGCGCTACCGCGGTTGCTGCGCTTGTCCTCTTTGCGGCGGTCTCCTCATTGCACGCCTTTCCTAATTATCTTGCCTACTCCAACGAAGCCTTCGGAGGACCATCGAACACGTATCGCGTCGTTACTGACGCGAATGCCGATTGGGGTCAAGGCCTTAAGTGGGTGAAGGCCTATGTCGACGACCACCACCTCTCCAATTGCTGGTTCGATTACAACGTGCCGTTCGTCGATCCGGGATATTACAAAATCGGCTGTAAACCGCTCTTGTCCGCCATGGGCCGCTTTGGGATGGGATCGGGTGTCGCGGTTCCTTCTTCAATCAGCGGCGCCATTCTTATCAGTGCCACGGAGGCCGAAGGACTCTTGTGGGGACCTGATGTCCTAAATCCATATGAACTCTTTAAGCAGCGGCGACCTGACGCGTTGATCGGCAACATAGTTCTGGTTTATAACGGAACCTTCAACGTGCCCCTTCTGGCGGCTCATAGTCGGGCCGCCGCAGCGTATGGCCTTCTGCAGCGACACCAGGTGGCCGAAGCAATCGCCGAGTCCGAGATTGCCGCAAAGCTGGCTCCGGATTCCGCCGAAATCCACGCAGTGCGCGCGCAGGTTCTCATGGCAGCGGGTCGGAAGACGGAAGGTCAGCAGGCGCTCGCGACTGCAATTCGCCTCGCCCGAGCGACTCACCCCGATTTCCAAGCACAGCTGATTCGCTATCTCGATCATCCGAGCCGCTGATGGACGCTCGCTCGCAATACTTTACTGCAAGCAAACGTCGATCGATCCGAAACAGATCGAACTTCATCCCGGAGCGATCGTGAACATTCGACCGGAGCCGGCCAAGCTGGATACTCTTTACCAGGATTTTCGGGAGCGCACTCCATCAGTGCGCTGGCCTGCCGCGATCTCCTGCTCCTACTCCATCGTGTATGTGATACCGCTGGTGAACTGAAACGAGTTCTTCCGGAATCCCGATGGCGGATTGTTTAAGTAGGTGTCCACCGTCCCCACTGTGACGCTGAACTTCTTATAGACCGGAAGTGAAAGACTTGCCGTTCCCGACGCGGCATAGGCGTTCAGGTTGTTCCATGCCGGCATCAGTGAGATCTGCTCGTTAAACAAAATTTTCCGCGGCAGTTTGCGGTTATATGTTTCCGAAAACGTCGACCCCAACAGATTCTGATCCTGATCCGGATTCGAGACTTCGCCGGGATTCTGACCTTCACTCGCTTGCTGAAACTGCTGGGACACGTAATTCACGCTTGCTTTCAGGTCGAATTGCTGGTCGTCGTCCTTAATCAGCGTCCAGCCGATGCCGCCTCCATAGGTTTGCTGCAGATCGAGGCCTTGCGAAAAATTATGGTCGAACGCGGCCGCTCCGAATGCGTAAAAGCGAGGTGAGAAGTACTGGTCCCTTTCGGCATCCAGGTGGTAAATGTCGGTTTTGACCATGGGCGTATCGGGCTGCTTCAGCTTTCCATAAGATCCGCTGAAATTGAGCAAAGTCCGGTTGCGCGGATTTAGCCATGTCCCGGACGGAACCGCCCGCAACAAAGTGACGGCGCCGCTGAAGGCCCGGTTCTTCTGAGTAGCCTCCACGAGCGTCGCGGCCGCCGTGACGGCGCCTGTCCAATTATGAAAGAAATTGGGGTTGTTCAGGATGTCGTTTTCGAACATTGGCTGCGAAATGATATAAGCAGAGTTGTCGACGGCAACGGTTTGCGGTTTGACGCCGGGGGCCGGCGTCACGTGAATCTGCTGGTCGGCGACCGAGAGCGTTCCCAGCGGAAACTGCGATGCCTCTTCCTTTTTGTTCAGCCTCACATTTTTCGGAATCACGGCGAATTTATTAGACGACTGAAGTGCCCTGACCTTGTTCCATTTCACCGTGACTTCGCCCACGATATCGCTCTTGAATACGACGTTCGTTCCCGTCGACCGCTCCAACCGGCCAATCAGCTTTTCGCCATTCGTGAAAATAATAACGTCTTTATTCTCGTCCGCGCCGCTTTTTGGGCCTTGGGCGTACAGATTAATCCCAGAAAATAAACAGAGGCCCCACGCCAGGACAGTGGACGCCGGCACAAGTAATAATGTGAACGCATTTCGTTTATGAACCATTGATCGCAAATATGATCCTAACGAACGCGAATTGTTTTTCGTTTTCATGCGACGCGGCTGTAAGCGTTCGCCGGCGCCGGACGCAACCGGGGCCCCCGCACAATAGTTGGGAGGGAAATGTAGAGATGCCGGAGAAGACGCTTGTCGAGCAAGTCTTGTTTTTGACCGAATGACGTCCCCTACCGATCCCTCATGGCAACCGATTGCAATCTGGCTGGTTTCGCTCGCTTCGATTGCGCTCGTGCTCATCCGGCCGAAGCAGCTTCCCGAAGCATTCTGGGCGGCCGCCGGCGCAAGCCTGCTCGTCCTCTGCCGGTTGATCACTCCTTCGCAAGCCTGGCATGCGGCGATCAAAGGACTCGACGTCTACCTGTTCCTGACCGGCATGATGATTGTGGCCGAACTCGCCCGCCGCGAAGGCGTTTTCGATTGGGCCGCGGTCCATGCAGTAAATGCGGCCAAAGGTTCCCCGCGGCGGTTGTTCACGCTCATTTATGGCGTTGGCATCGCCGTGACCGTTTTGCTTTCGAATGATGCGACGGCGGTTGTGTTGACGCCGGCTGTGCAAGCCGCGGTGAAAGCGGCTCAAGCCGAACCGCTGCCCTATCTGCTAATCTGTGCATTCGTTGCGAACTCCGCCAGCTTTGTACTGCCGATTTCTAACCCTGCCAATCTTGTCGTCTACAGCGGCGGCTTGCCTCCGCTCAATCGCTGGCTCCTGACATTTGGATTGGCCGCGCTCGTCTCGATTATCGTCACGTTCTTTCTGCTGCGGTTTCTCTCTCGCAAGCTTCTCGAAGGCGGCATGGAGCGGAACTTGAAGGGTGGCGATCTGTCGGCATCCGGCAAACTGACACTGGGCGGCATCGCTGTCCTTGCCGTGACGTTGATTGTCGCTTCTCTTCTCGGAAAAGATCTCGGCGCTCCGGCGTGTGCCGCCGGAGTCGTTGTTACTGCCGGGGTGTGGCTGCGTGACCGTCAGGTGATCGTTGGCATTGCACGAGAAATCTCCTGGAGCGTCATTCTGCTGGTGGCCGGAATGTTCGTGCTTGTCGAGGGCATGAACCAGGCCGGAGCGTTGCTCGCCGCGGTATCGGCGTTGCGCCGCCTGAGCGAGTGGAATACCGCGGGGAGCGCCCTCACGTCCGCCTTCGGTATCGCGGTCATTTCGAACCTGATGAACAATCTCCCGAGCGGGCTGATTGCAGGAATGGCGGTCAACCTCGCGCACGTCACCGGGCCTCTACGCGATTCGGTGCTCATCGGCGTCGACCTTGGACCCAATCTTTCGATAACAGGCTCGCTGGCGACAATTCTCTGGCTGATCGCGATCCGCCGTGAAGGCCAGCATGTCGGTTTTTGGAAATTTCTGAAATGGGGCGCCGTCGTGATGCCGCCCGCGCTCGTACTTTCCGTGCTCGCGCTGCTGATAGGGCCGGGATAATTGCGGGACGGTACACTGCTATCAGTTTGCCCGCCACGCTCTATCTGGTTGCAACTCCGATCGGAAACCTCGAAGATATCACGCTCCGGGCGCTCCGGGTGCTGCGCGAAGAAGCGCATTTGATTGCTTGCGAGGACACCCGGCAGACCCAGAAATTGCTGGAACACTTTCAAATCGGCAAGCCAACCGTCAGCTATCACGAGCACAATGAGAGCAGCCGCACGCCTGAGTTGCTGGAGCGCCTGGAACAGGGCGAAAGCATCGCGCTGGTGAGCGACGCCGGAACTCCGCTCGTCTCCGATCCGGGTTACCGGCTGGTCGCAGCCGCGGTGAAACGCGGGATTCCGGTCGTTCCCCTTCCTGGAGCCTCGGCCGTTCTGACCGCTTTGTCGGCTTCCGCGCTCCCCCCGAATGAGTTTCGGTTTGTCGGGTTCCTGCCTGTCAAGTCCGGCGCTCGTCGCCGTTTCCTCGAAAGCCTTAAGCAGGAGAAGATGACGGTGGTGGCTTACGAGAGCCCTCACCGTATCCTCGATGCTCTAGCGGATCTGTCGGATATTCTGCCCGCTAACCCGCTGGTTCTCGCGCGTGAACTCACCAAAATTCACGAAGAATTTCTTCGCGGGACACCGGCGGAACTACTCCAGACTCTGAGCGCGCGTCCGGCCGTGAAAGGCGAGATCACTCTTGTGATCGGCGCGGCTCCGGCGCCGGTGGTGAACGGAGATCCGCTGGAGGAGGTCGCCAGATTGCAGGCTAATGGCGTAGGCCGGATGGATGCGCTCAAATCTGTTGCCAAGCAGTTTGGGTTGTCCAAGCGGGAGTTATACCGGCTGGTGGAAGAGCACCGAGCCGAAATTCCGCACCGCCAAACATAAGAGGAACTCGCAACCCCTTCTAACTGCGCGTTCAGCCGTGACCGTTGCGCGCGTCCCTCGGAAGCGCGCCGCCATCCTGGCCTCCGAAGAACCAGAGTCGCCGGAACCTCCCGCTACACTACTTATTAGTGAACTCATCGCAAGCCGAACACGGGGCAACCGTGCCTACTCGGCGGCCCGTGTCACCCCTGTTGCCAATCTTCCTTGTCGTTGCGGTCGATGTACTGGGTATGACGTTGATCCTGCCGCTATTGCCGTTCTACACCGAACGGTTAGGCGCTTCGCCAACCGTGGTCGGCGCCCTCATATCCGTCTACGCTCTATGCCAGTTGATCGCAGGGCCGTTTTTGGGACGGCTTTCCGACCGCATCGGGCGGCGCCCTGTTTTGCTGGCAAGTCAGGTCGGAACGTTCATCGGTTTCATCGTGCTGGGGCTGGCGAGCCAGATCTGGCTGATTTTTTTATCGCGGATGATCGATGGCGGAACGGCCGGAAATCTCACGATCGCGCAAGCCTACATCAGCGACGTGACGAAGCCTGAGAATCGCGCGAAAGCATTCGCCATCATCGGCATTGCGTTCGGTTTTGGGTTCATGGTCGGCCCTGGAATTTCGGGCTATCTGGCGGGTTTCAGTTACGTCTATCCAATCATCGCTGCCGCCGCGCTTTCGGCGACGAGCATTCTCTGCACTTACTTCCTTCTCCCGCGGCATGAATCGGCGCATGCTGCCAACCAGGAGAACCCGGGGCCCGGCGGCCGTCGTCTTTCGCTGATCGAATGGGGCGCTTATAAGAAATTCTTCGTCGATCCAAAGATCCGCCGGTTGCTTCTGCAGTGGTTCCTGTTCGCGTTCTCTTTCTCGACATTCATGTCCGAGTTTGCATTGTTTGCCGAGCGCCGGTATTCCTGGCACGGACGCCCATTCGGCGTGCAGGAAGTCGGCTACGTATTCGCCTTCATGGGACTTTTAGGCATCATCATGCAAGGCGGCATGGTCGGCCGCATGGTGAAGTGGTTCGGCGAAAGAAAGTTGGTGCGCATCGGTTTCCTCACAAGCGCCATCGGCTACGCGGCGATCGGGTTTACCTATCGTATCGGGGGGCTGCTTGGCGTAATGGCGTTCTCCTCCATCGGCGGAGCTGGACTACGTCCGGCGCTTACCAGCATCATCACGCAGCAGGCGGACCGGCGCGAACAGGGCGTGGTCATTGGCCTCACGCAATCCCTCACTTCCATCGCGCAAATTGGCGCGCCGCTGATCGCGGGCGCAATGATCACGCACCACCTGCTCACATTGTGGGCCGTCTGGGCGGGATTCGTTGCATTTTTAGCTCTTTTTTTGTAGTATTTGGGCTTAATAGACACAATTACTACAATTCAAGAGTCTATGTGTGCAGATTGGGGGCGTTTTGATGTCGCAGTATTATCGCGATCTCCACGACCGGGAGCTTTTGTATCAAGCGGAGTCCATTTTGTTCGAGCTCAACCGCCGGCGCTTGATCGACGTCCGTGTGCCCTGTAGCGGGCCTTCGGATGAGGAGGAGCAGGTCTGTTGCTCGCTCGGCTCGACGGTTTGCGAAGGAAACCGTCTGAGTCTGGTGGTGAACCGCCGCTTCGAGCGCCCGGCCGAAGCGTGGCGCGAAGCTGCTCAGGGGCGTTAGCGAAGCGTCCAAAGCTGAGCCGGAAGCATAAGCAACCTAACACGAACCGGAAGGGTTCGTTCCCATCCAGCCAGGCTTCGCTGTTTTGCCGCTCATGCTCCTGCTCGGTTCAGCACTCGCATCAACCGCACGCTGTTTTGCTTTCTCGGGGGCAATTGGCGATCTGTCCGCTTAAATGGTGCTCCGGGTGCATGCAATTGATGGCGAAACTGGGTTATTCTCGAATCCTCCGGATTGTTTATGCCTCCTGCCGCCCGCATTTCCGATCAAACCGCCCACGGCGGAATCGTCACTTTGGGCTTCCCGACCGTTCTCATCTGTAATCTTCCGGCCGCGCGCATCGGCGACCTGCACACCTGTCCCATGGTGACCGGCGTTGTGCCTCACGTGGGAGGGCCTTTCATCACGGGATCGTTTACCGTGCTGGTTGGCAACATGCCGCAAGCGAAAGTTGGTGACATGCTTGTCTGCGTGGGACCTCCCGACACGCTGATTATGGGCGCGCCGACGGTGCAGGTGGGTATGGCGGGGGGCGGCGGCGGAGGTTTCGGCTCGGCAATGGCGGGCATTACGGCGCTCGGCGGCCAATCTTCGGCTCCGGCGGCGAACAATTCGCCTACTTCCGTGATGCAAACGGATAATTCAATCGTCACCCGTTACGGCCAACAGATTACGATTGAGGGACCTTTGCGCTACCAAGCCAGGGTGGTCCACGCCCTCCGCTCGTTTCTTGCGAAGCCCGCGGGCCAGCACTGGGAAGCGGAACAGGCGTCTGCGGGCCGGCATGTGCGAATCTGCCCGCCGGCCTGCCGGCCCATCGCGAGCGCTCGTCATGAGCTTGTCGTTGCTTTCGAACCCATCGAGGCAGCGGGCGTTGTCGATGGCGGCGATATTGACGGAGGCGAAGCGATCGGCCACGAACTGATCCAAGCGGCGCAAGCGGCCAGTCACGCTGTTTTCGGCGATTCTCTGGCGGCATGACGAGCGAGCCGGATGTGTGAGCGCGCATGAAATTTTTCCTTGAGGTGAAGACCGGGGCCCAGGCTGGAAGGCGGATTGAGGTGGAACGCGGACGGTCCGTTAGCGTCGGGCGCAGTCGAGCGGCGGCTTTATTTCCCGAGGATCCGACGATGTCGGGGCTGCATTTCGAAATCGTCTCGGATGGAGAGAACGTTGGGCTTAAGAACCATAGCCAGACAAATGGCACACAGGTGAACGGCCGCTCCGCAACCTCCGTTGTGGTTCGGCCCGGCGATGCGATCCGGGCCGGGGGCACGCTATTCGCGCTTTTGGGCGTGGAAGACACTGCCGCGGCGGATCTCTTGTTCCAGAGTTGGCGGTTCGCAGGCGCCGCGGCCGATTGGCAACTCATCGAAAGCCAGGGTCTCCGGTATAGGGGGCAAACGGCTGCGCCAGTGACAATCATGGCGATCGAGGAGCCCCTCCCTCGGAATCACGATCTGGAAAAGTACGTCGATATTCAACTCCTCCTGTTTCGCGAACGGCTGCCCCAGGCTAAGGCGGTGAAGCAGGAAATCGCTATTCCCGGGGCGGATGCGTCGGCCGCGCTAACGGTGCGAACGCCTCTAAGCGATGGCCGCATTGCGCTGCAGAAGCAGATCTACGTGTCCGCCGGTGAGATGGTGGGCGTTGCTACCGCGACCGCGCTTGAGGCCGACTCGGCGGCAGTGCACCAAGCGATCGATTCGGTTTTGAAGAGCGCCGCGTTTCAACCAGACAAGAGTGCGCCTAAGCAAGGCCATCCGACGCAAGCGATACCGCCGAGCTAATGGGGGAGCGTGGCCAGGCAATAGGAATCCAGTCAAGCCGGTGTCGCTTCTGCCATAAAAAGCCAAAGCGCCAGCCAGAGGCGGGCTCACTTGGCTCACCCTCCCGAATTCGGTATAGTAATGAATTAGCAGGTGTTTACTGTTCCAGGTGAAGTGTCTCCTGGCGGTCCCTGACTCTTCCGCACGAAAATCAATGTTCGACAACCTATCGGATAAGCTGCAGCGCGTTTTCAAGAACCTCCGCGGCGAAGGCAAATTGACGGCCGAAAATATGGAGGCGGCTCTCCGCGAGATTCGCGTGGCGCTCCTCGAAGCCGACGTTCACTTCAAAGTTGTTAAGCAGTTCATCGAGCAGGTTCGCGGCAAAGCCATGGGCGAAGAAGTGCTCACCGCGCTTTCGCCCGGGCAGCAGGTTGTCAAGATCGTCCGCGACGAGCTGACCAAGATGCTCGGCAGCCATCAGTCGAAATTACGGTTCAACAACGAACCGCCGACCGTGATGCTGATCGTTGGATTGCAAGGATCGGGGAAGACGACCAGCGCCGGGAAACTCGCCCGTTTCCTGACAAAGGAGGGCCATAAGGCCCAACTCGTTTCGGTTGACGTTTACCGTCCCGCCGCGCGGCAGCAGCTCAGCATTCTGGCCAAGCAGGTGAACGTTCCCGTTTACGAGGGCATACCGGAAGAAACGAAGCCAATCGATCTGGCGCGCTCCGCCCGCCGCGAAACGGTTCAGGCTGGGCGCGATGTCCTGCTGGTCGACACAGCCGGGCGCTTGCACATCGACGAAGAGTTGATGCAAGAACTTCAGCAACTGAAGGAAGCCCTGAATCCGGCGGAGATTCTGTTCGTCGCGGACGCTATGACCGGCCAGGACGCAGTGAGAACAGCCGATGAGTTCCACAAGCGGCTCGGAATTACCGGCATTATCCTGACGAAAATGGATGGCGACGCCAGGGGCGGCGCGGCGCTTTCCATCCGTTCCGTCACCGGGCAATCGTTAAAATTTGTCGGCGTCGGCGAGAAGACCGACGCATTCGAGGCGTTTTACCCCGACCGGGTTGCCTCACGCATCCTGGGAATGGGCGATGTGCTCTCGTTAATCGAAAAGGTCGAGCAAACCATCGATCAAAAAGAAGCTGAGAAGATCCAGGAGAAGCTGATCACCGGCGATGAGTTCACGCTCGAAGATTTTCGCGATCAGATGAAGCAAATCCGCAAACTGGGACCGCTCGAAAATATTCTGAAGATGATGCCGGGCGTGGGCGGCTTGGCGGATCAGTTGAAAGACACCAAGATCGACGAGAAAGAGATCAACCGGGTGGTTGCGATCATCGACTCGATGACGCCGCGTGAGCGCCGGAATCACATGATTATTAATGGCTCGCGGCGGAGACGGATCGCCAAGGGCAGTGGAACGTCCGTGCAGGACGTGAACAGTTTGCTGAAGCAGTACTCGCAAACACGTAAAATGATGAAGAGCTTCGCGGGTGGCGGCATGCTGAGCAAGAAACTGGCAAAAATGATGCCGAATTTGCCCGGAATGTTTAATGCCGGCCAATAGGGCTGCGGCTTTGCCGGCGGCCCGGAACAGAAATCTCGAAAGGTAGAGCAAGCAGAATGTTAGTAATTCGACTGGCGCGGTTTGGCGCCAAGAAAAAGCCCACGTACCGTGTCGTAGTGATCGAACGGGAGCGCGCGCGCGATAGCCGTTCCGTGGAGGTGGTTGGTCACTATAATCCAGTTGCGCAGCCGCCACAGGTGAGTTTCGATCACGAGCGAATCAATCATTGGCTGCAGCGCGGCGCCCAGCCTTCTGACACCGTGTCGCGGCTGTTAAAAGCGAATCCCGCGACAGCAGCGTAGAACCGACTGACAGGCAGGCCGAGGCCTGTTCCTACCGGACGAGGTGGCCATGGACGAGAAGAACAGCGTGAGAACGCTGGTAGAAGATATCGCAAAGGCGCTGGTAGACATACCGAATGAAGTGGTGGTTAAGGAGTTGGACGGCGAGCAGGTCACCGTCTTTGAGTTGCGTGTTGCGCAGGGCGATTTGGGCAAAGTGATCGGCAAGCAGGGACGCACCGCGCGCTCCATCCGGACGCTCCTGGGCGCGGTTGGCACAAAGCTGAACCGGCGTTTTGCGCTGGAAATCCTCGAGTAGTTGTGCGGGTGGGTTCGTGAGTGACGATCGCGTCGTGCTGGCGGAAATCTTGCGGCCGCGAGGCAATCGAGGCGAAGTGCTCGCGGAGTCGCTGACTGATGTACCCGGCCGGATAGAGATGCTGAAGCGCGCTCAGGCGCGGCTGGCAAATGGATCGGACGTTTCCGTGGAAATCGAGCAGGCTTGGCGGCACAAGGATCTCTGGGTCCTGAAATTTGCCGGTGCGGATTCGATCGATGACGCCGAGCGGTTTCGCGGGGCTGATTTATGGGTTCCGCTCAGCGAACGCGGCCAGTTGCCGGAAGGTGAATTTTTTCGGTCCGACTTGATGGGCTGCGAAGTGAATGATGAACAGACCGGCGAACGGATCGGCGTTGTTCGAGGTTGGCAGCAGTACGGCGGTCCGCCGCTGATGGAAGTGGATGTACAAGGCCGCGAAGTGCTGGTCCCGTTTGTGCCGTCGATCTGCCGGAAGGTGGATCTAGCAGCGAAAACCATTACCATCGCGGCGCCTGAGGGTTTGTTGGAGTTGTGAAACGGCACGATTGGCGCTGACTGCCAGCATGCCGGAGAGGCCGGATGAGATTCCATATCGTTACGATCTTTCCGGAGTTCTTTGAAGGGCCCCTTCAACATGGCGTGGTCGCCAGAGCGCAGCAGGCTGGGCGGTTGGATATCCGGATTCACGATTTGCGAAACTGGACTTACGACCGGCATCGGACGGTGGATGATCGCCCTTTTGGCGGTGGCGAGGGTATGCTGCTCAAACCGGAGCCGCTGTTCGAGGCGGTGGAGTCGATTGTGCCGGAACGCACGGACCGGAGGCGGATCGTGCTGTTATCGGCGCAAGGCAAACTCTTCGACCAGCGGATGGCGACGCAGTTTTCGGCTCTCGATGAACTGCTGTTGATTTGCGGGCGGTATGAGGGCGTGGACGAACGGGTGGCCGAACATCTGGCCGATGCAGAAGTTTCGATTGGCGACTACGTGATGAGCGGCGGGGAGTTGGCGGCCGCGGTGATCGTCGATGCAGTAGCGCGATTGCTTCCGGGCGTGCTCGGAAACGAAGAGTCTTCGCGGAATGAATCGTTCAGCGAAGGCAATGAGGGTTTGTTGGACTGTCCGCAGTACACGCGGCCAGCCGATTTCCGCGGTTGGAAGGCGCCGGAGGTGCTTCTCGGCGGAAATCATGCAGAGATCAGACAGTGGCGCCGGGCGGCGTCGCTAGCGAAGACAGAGCGGTTGCGGCCGGATTTACTCGGCGCCGGCCGCCAGGAACAGGATTAAGGACACCATGCAGAACGCATTACTGAGCAAGTTCATTAGTAAGCAGAAGCGCCAGGATGCGCATCCGGAATTTCGACCGGGCGATACGATCCGGGTACATGTAAGGATCAGAGAAGGCGAGAAAGAGCGCCTGCAAGCTTTCGAGGGCACGGTGATTGCCCGGAAGAACACGGGCGTCGGCGAAACCATTACGGTGCGCAAGGTCAGCTTCGGCCAGGGCGTGGAAAGAATATTTCCTCTGCATGCGCCGGTAGTGGACCATATCGACCTGGTCCGGACCGGCCGCGTGCGCCGGGCGAAGCTTTACTATCTTCGCAACCTGCGAGGAAAAGCCGCACGTCTGAGAGAGCGGACGTAGCGACATCAGGCGCGACGTTGTGCCCCAGGGCCGAGGGAGACCAGACCGTAATCCTCGCCATGTGGCGCGGTCGAGCGCCACAAGCGATAGGTCTATCCGTTGCGTCTCTACGTATGAGAACCTGGCACGGGAGCGCGGATACGCATGCATCGCCGGCGTGGATGAAGTCGGGCGCGGCTCGCTGTTCGGGCCGGTTTTTGCCGCCACTGTGGTCTTGAATCCGGATCGGCCGATTCGCGGACTGAAAGACAGTAAGGTGCTCGATGCCCACGAACGGGAGGATTTGGCCGCCGAAATCCAGCGGAAATGCCTGGGATGGGCCGCCGGTGCTGCCGATGCATTTGAGATCGATCAGATCAATATCTATCAGGCCTCGCGGCTGGCCATGCGCCGAGCCGTGGAGGCCCTGGCGCTCCGCCCGGATTACCTGCTGATCGATGCGCTGAAGATCGATGTCCCGATTGCACAGGAGCCGCTAATTGACGGGGACGCCCGGTGCCGCGCAATCGCGGCTGCATCGATTGTCGCGAAAGTACTTCGGGATGCGTGCATGAACCGCTGGCAAATGGTTTTCCCGATGTACAATCTCGCCAGCAATAAGGGCTATTCGACGCCGGATCACCTCAGGGCGCTGCGGGAACATGGCCCGACAACCCTCCATCGTTTCAGCTTCGAGCCCGTACGGATGAGCAGCCCGGAGATCTGGTGGAGCGGCTATCGCGGCGATGCTGTGCAACAGGATCTCTTTGCGGCGCCTGCGGCTGGAGACGGCACTTGAACACGGGATCGCAAATGACGCAGCCCGCTCCGCAGCCGGATCCTGAGGCGCAGCACCTTAACGGCTCGCGCATGGCGAAGTGGCATAAACGCGTGCTCGGGTTATGTTTTGCGCTTTTCGCAATCGAAGTCGGTATAGTTCTCGTCGTCTTTCCCTGGCTCCGATCCTGGGATCTAAATTGGGTTCCGCTGCAATCGCCGGAAATGCGCGCGATCTGGATGAGCCCTTATTTCCGGGGCGCACTCACCGGCTTGGGTTTGGTGAATTTGTATGTCGGATTTGAGGAGTTTCTCCGGCAGCTACGTTCGCTGTTTCAGTAGAGTGCGGCGCCGGCCGGTCCGAAAGAGGCTTTGGGGAGTATGCGCGACGTTCCGGACGATACAATGAATTCTTCAGGAATGCAAATCGAAAGCGAGCCAATCGCGACTCCGGATAATTCGCCGGAGCCGACCGGCCGGCGGCCGCCGCCACCATCGCGGGGATTCGTTGCCGAGTGGACAGTCACGATCTTGATCATGCTGTTCGCGTCGACAAGCCTGGCTTGGTCTTATGTCATCCCGACCGGTTCGATGGAGAGCAGCCTTCTCATCGGGGATCACATTATTGTCGACAAACTAGCGTATGGATCGGCGGGCCCAGTCAGCCAATACCTGCTGCCCTATGAAGCGCCAAAGCGCGGCGACATTATCGCGTTCGAATACCCGGCCGATACATCACAGCTTTTCGTAAAGCGAGTCATCGGCGTCCCGGGCGATCACGTGAAACTGGTGAATCAGCAGGTGTATATCAACGACAAGAAACTATCCGAACCCTACGTTCAACACACCAGCGGATTCATCGATCCTTATCGCGACAACTTCCCGAGCGATATCTCCATGCTGGATGTGGTTCCCGACACTAAGCGGGATGCGCTTCTGCAGGATATGTTGCAGCATCATGTGGTGAATGGTGAGGTAGTGGTTCCGCCGAATTCCTATTTTGCAATGGGCGATAATCGGGACAACTCACTCGACAGCCGCTACTGGGGCTTTGTGCCGCGCGATTACATTGTGGGTAAGCCGGTATTGATTTACTGGTCGTACGATACGACAACCGCCATGTTAATGCCGGACTCGGCGCGGGGCTACGAAACACATCTCACCGACCTGGTTGAGCATTTCTTCACGAAAACCCGGTGGAATCGGACGCTGCGGCTGGTCCGAGGGTTCCGCTACCCGCAGCAGACGCAGTAAACTCTGAGACAACGAATGGCAGAAAAGGCTGAGGCGAAAACCGCCTCGAACACTGAAGCTCCGAAGAAACAAAAAAAGGCTACAGAACCGCCCCGGCGCGCGATTGCGGAGTGGACGGTCACCATCCTTCTGCTTTTGTTCGGCATAACCACGCTGGTCCAGGCGTTTGTAATTCCAACCGGGTCTATGGAAGATACATTACTGATTGGCGATCATCTGTTGGTGGACAAGCTTGCCTATTCCCCCGAGGGGCTGGTCAGCAAATATCTATTGCCGTATGAGAAGCCGAAACATGGCGACATCATTGTGTTCCGCTACCCGGCGGACATCACGCAGACATTTGTGAAACGTACGATTGGCGTCCCCGGCGATCACATTAAAATTGTGAATCAGATTGTCTACCGCAACGGAATCCCGCTGAAGGAACCGTACGTTTACCACAAGAGCGGCATGATCGATACTTATCGGGACAACTTCCCCAGCGAACCGCCGCCTTATACGTACGATCCCGCGCGGGATCCGCTGCTGCGCGATATGCTGGAGCATCATGTGGTGAATGGAGAGGTTGTGGTGCCGCCGAACTCCTATTTCGCCATGGGCGACAATCGAGACAATTCGCTGGATAGCCGCTACTGGGGCTTCGTGCCTCTGGATAATATCATCGGGAAACCGCTGCTGATCTACTGGTCGTACGACGCGACGACGGAGCAACTGACCGACGCCTCGGTTGGCGCAACGTGGGACCACATTGAAGATCTGTTTCTGCATTTTTTCACGCGAACCAGATGGGAGCGGACGTTTAAATTGATTCGCGGATTCCCCGATAAGGATCTGCAGGCAGCGGAAGTTGTCCCCAATCAAAACCAGCCGGGTGCAAGCACTCCTGCCGCGGCCGGAGTGCCTCCCAACTGAACCGGTTTCGACTGCGCATGGGTCTAGATTCGGGCGCAACACAGGGCGCGCCGACCGGCGGCCCGAAAGGATTCGCGGGCCACGTGTTTGGTTACATTATGGCCTGGATCAATGAACCGGCGAACCGGTTGGCGGTGGAGTTGCTAGGCGTCCAGCCGGGCGATATTGTTCTCGATATCGGCTGTGGTCCGGGCGAGACGGTGCGTCATCTTGTGCGCCATCATCAAGCCCGCTTTGTCACGGGACTGGATATCTCGGCAACCATGGGCAGGCAGGCTGCCCGGCGCAATCGCGAATTAATCGAGAGTGGCCGGGTCGAGATTTGC
>JAICLJ010000226.1 GCA_025927575.1 Bryobacteraceae bacterium
AGTAACCAGTGCTTTGTATCTGGCTGCGTGATTGTGGGCGCGAGTCCCCGGGCAAGCTGATTCCAATCCGGATGCAGAGCCACGGCGGAAACGGCAAACACGATCATCGTCAAACCGGAAAGGCCAAATGTGCGTTCGATCCATTGGAACCGTAAGACAAAAATGATGATTCCAAAAACGATGGGAGTTGCGATCAGCAGCAATTTTTCGGGCCAGCCCGTCAGCAGATGCAAGACGATCGCAATGCCGCCCAACTCTGCCGCGCACGTAATCACGTTGAGGAGATTCGAAGCGATTAGCGTCACAAGGCCGAGAGGAAAGCCAAGCCGCGTGCGCACCACGGCAAAGACCGGCTCTTTCGCCACGACCGCAATCCGGCCGCACATCTCCATGTAAACGATGATGCCGAGCGTGCCTAGCACGACTGACCACATCAACTGATAATTGAAGAGCGCACCGGCTTGCATGGTGAATACGATTTGCCCTAGATCGACAAACCCACCCAGGGCAGTCATGATCCCCAAGGTCAGCCCAAGTAGCTTTTTCACAAGGACGAGCCCACCTTTTCCAAGCTTGCGCGTATGCTCGTCATGCGTTCTTTAGCAGCGGCCAGCGCCTTATCATGTCCAAATTTTGCGGGAATCCCGGACAGCTCGCGATCCAACAATTCCAATTGAGCGCTGCACTCGTGAACCGCTGCTGCCGTGCCGGGTTCAGGTTCTGTCTGCTTCAGCTTGTTTAACGATTGCTGAACCGCATCTTCCAGATAAGCTGCGTGCCCGTCTGCATACGGGCGCGTGGAACGGCCCTCGTGGATGTAATCGACAAAGAGCGTCGACTCGGCGACAAGTGAAACGGCAGCTTTGATTTCAGAGCGTGCGTCGTCTCGGTTGATTGTCTTGCTGTGCGAGCAACTCGCCAGTCCCGCGGCGAGCAACAGCACAAAAGCAGTTATGGACAGCCGGATTCCGCACATGCCTGCTCCTGAATCTAGCAGAGTAGGAGACCGGACGATAGTAAGTGGGTAGGCGACATGAACGACGTAAAACTGGAGACATGCGCTGTGGCGCGCGATTCATCGTGCCGGCGGGCAGTTCACTGCCCGCTGCAGCTTGCGCCGCACCAAATTACAAAGAGCGGCGGCTAAAGCCGGCCGCCAGCGCGCTGAAGGCACGCCACAATAGAATCTGTGCATTCTTAGCTTCAAGTTGCCGCCGCCTTTCTTCAGAGAAATGGGATGCCGAAGTCATGGTAGGCGACCTTTGGTTGAAACCCTGGAGAAATTTCCTATAATAGAGATCGGCATGGATTACCGGCATATCATCACGATCGAGCCTGACAAAATGGGCGGTAAGCCGTGCATTCGCGGGCTCCGGATCACCGTCTACGATGTACTCGATTACTTGGCCTCGGGCATGAAGGAAGCTGAGATCCTTGCCGACTTCCCGGATCTGACAGCGGAAGATCTTCGCGCCTCTCTCGCGTTCGCCGCCGACCGGGAGCGCAGGCTCCTCTCTATCCCGGCGTGAAATTGCTGCTTGACGAGAATCTATCGCCCACGCTGGTGGCAATCTTGTCCGAGATCTACCCGCAACTGCTCACGTTCGGGATTTCGGCCTTAAGTCAGCCCCCGATCCGCTTGTCTGGGCCCATGCTGCCAGAGGGGGCTACACGATTGTAACGAAAGATGCAGACTTTCATCATCGGAGTTTTCTGTATGGTTATCCGCCCAAAGTTATTTGGATTCGACTCGGGAATTGTTCCACCAAAGACATCGCTGCACTGCTTATCGACGGACGTAAGGAGATAGAGGCATTTCACCTTTCTAGGGAATCATCGTTTCTGGTGCTCGCCTGAACCATGCGTCCGCAGACCAGGAAAGAACCGCGTAAACTTCTGAAGATGGCGAACTAACGACAAGAACTACAACCAGTCACCAATTTCCTCGAATTTATTCGAAACGACCCACTGTGTTGGCAAGATCAACAACATGGAAATCCGGCCTTGCAGAAGTATTTCGACTACCAACAAACTTTGAGCTCCTATCTCCAATCGGAATCTGAGGTAGGCGAATACTTGAGGAGACTAGATGCCGCTGTTCGAGTCTGGCAGATGGCTTGCCTTCCGCGTCAAGATGACGATCAGAGCACCATCGATGCGCAGATTTCCGCTTGGGAGACTCTTAAGAGTGTTTGGAATGAGCGACCAGAAACTCACTTTTCAAGCAATACCGAACTGGACAGCCAATAGCATCTATGAGAGTCATACCCAAGTGTGTAGCGTTTGCCATAACAACCCTTTGTGCCATGAGCCAGTCTGATTCATAACAAGGGCGAGTTTGCGCTTTCACGGAACCCTACCCCACCACCGGTTCCGCTAATTCCGCCGCGTTATACCGCCGCGCAACGTAGCTGTCCAGAATTTCTCGAAACTCTTCGACGATCTTGTCGCCGCGAAGCGTCTTCGAAAGCTTGCCGTCGATATAGACTGGGGCTACGGGATCTTCAAACGTGCCGGGCAGCGAAATGCCGATATCGGCGTGCTTCGATTCGCCGGGCCCGTTCACAACGCAGCCCATCACCGCAACCTTCATCTCTTCGGCGCCCGAGTAGTGTTCGCGCCAGACCGGCATTTGCTCGCGAAGGTAGGTTTGAATCTGGTCGGCGAGATCCTGGAAGAACGTGCTGGTAGTGCGGCCGCAGCCGGGACACGCCGCTACCTGCGGCGTAAAGCTGCGAAGGCCCAGCGCCTGCAAAATCTGCTGGCAGACGATCACTTCTTCCGTGCGGTCGCCATTTGGCAGCGGTGTCAGCGAAGCGCGGATCGTATCGCCGATTCCCTGTTGAAGCAGGATCGAAAGCGCAGCGCTTGTTGCAACGATACCCTTGGACCCCAGCCCCGCTTCCGTCAGCCCGACGTGCAGCGGATAATCGCAGCGCGCCGCAAGCATCTCGTAGACCGCAACAACGTTCTGCACATTGCTGACCTTGGCGCTGAGAATGATCTTGTCGTGCGCGAGCCCGTAGCGTTCGGCGGCTTCCGCGCTGCGGATAGCGCTCTCGACCACGGCGCGCATCGTTACTTCCATCGCATCGAGCGGCTCGGCGGATTTCGAATTCTCGTCCATCATCCGCGTGAGCAGTTGCGAATCGAGCGATCCCCAATTCACGCCAATGCGCACGGGCTTGCCGTACTCCGCCGCGCACTCGACCATTGTCCGGTAGTTATCGTCGTGCTTCTTGCCGATATTCACGTTGCCGGGGTTAATGCGGTATTTCGAGAGCGCACGGGCACAATCGGGATATTTCTTCAGCAGCAGGTGGCCGTTATAGTGAAAGTCGCCGATGATTGGCACGTCCACTCCGAACGTCCGGAGCGTGTCGACAATCTTCGGAACAGCTTTGGCGGCATCGTCAGTGTTGACGGTGACCCGGACAAGCTCCGAACCGGCGCGAGCCAATTCCATCACCTGGTTTACGGTCGCCGTGGTATCGGCGGTGTCGGTGTTGGTCATCGACTGGACAACCACCGGATGGGCGCCGCCGACTTTGATTGCGCCGACATTAACGACAACGGATTTGCGGCGTGGCGATGCTGGCATGAACTGTAATTTCTCCTCGGAGCGCGCGGTAACTCCTTATTTTACCAAGCCATGCGCGGTATGCTCGTCCTCTGGCCCGAAACTCGGCCTTACCGCTATACTAGTGATGGAGATCCCTCATTGAACCTGCGCGGTTTCTTGCGTCTTTTCACGCATATCCAGCTTTTGCCCATCCTCGAAAGTGGCGAGGAAACAACTCTGGTCGGCGGCCAGGCCGTCATGGAGGGCGTCATGATGCGCTCGCCGCACAGCTATTGTGTCGCCGTACGGAAAGCTTCGGGTGAGATCGTCACTGAAGAAAAGCCGCTGGCGAAGCTCTCCGATCGGCATCCGGCTTTCAAGCTTCCCGTGCTTCGCGGTGTCGGCACGCTTTGCCAGGCGATGTGGCTGGGCATGAAGGCGCTGCACTTCTCAGCCAACAATCTCGTCGAAGATCTCGATGGCGATAAGGCGCCCAAGCAGGGGAAGAAGGAGATGAGTTCATGGGCGATGTGGGCGAATGTCGGCTTCTCGCTCGCGTTTTTCATATTCCTCTACAAATTTGTGCCGCTTTATCTGGCCACCTGGTTCGGCCACATTGTCCCCGCGGCCGGAAGCCGTTTCGGCATCAACATGGTAGATGGAATCATCCGGCTGGCGCTGTTTCTGGGCTTTCTGTACCTGATCTCGCGCATGAAGGACATCCGCAGGGTATTCGAATATCATGGCGCCGAACATAAAGTGGTGTTTAATTTCGAATCCGGGAAGCCGGTGACGGTCGAGAACGCCCAGCAGTTCGTAACATGGCATCCGCGCTGCGGCACGAGCTTCCTGCTGGTCGTGATGGTGATCGCCATGGTGATTTACGCGTTACTCCCGTTCGATTCCTTCACGGCCAAGTTCATTGCGCGTATCGCCTTGCTGCCGGTCATTATCGGAGTTAGCTATGAGCTGATCCGGTTTGCCGCGAAGCACCGGCAAGGTCTGATGGCCGTTCTTACGCAGCCGGGGCTCTGGCTGCAACGCATCACCACCCAACCACCATCCAATGAACAGGCCGAAGTGGCGATTTATGCCCTGAATCATGCGATGGAGCTCGAAAGAGCGCAGGGTGGCGAACTGGTGATCGCGTAAACGGCCCATTGCGGACACGAGACTTTTCGATGCAATATCAGGAACGACTAGACGAAGCCGAAGCGCGCTTCAACGAACTGACCGCGCAGATGACCGATCCCGCGGTGATCAACGATTCGGAGCTTTACCGAAAGACTGCCAAATCCCAGTCGGAGCTGAGCGAGCTGGTGGGCAAATATCGCGGCTGGAAGAAGGCGCATCGCGAGCTGATTGACGCCCGAGCCATGCTCGGCGAAAGCGATCCGGATTTGCAAGAGATGGCGGAGCTCGAAGTGCAGCGGCTGGAGCCGGAGCTGGAACAGCTCGAAAACGATATCCGCGTTCTGTTGCTCCCCAAGGATCCGAACGATGAGAAAAACGTCGTGATCGAGATCCGCAAGGGAGCGGGTGGCGACGAGGCCTCTTTGTTTGCCGGCGAGATTTTTCGCATGTACACCCGCTATGCGGAAGAACAGCGCTGGAAAGTGGAGATCACGTCATTAAGTGAATCGTCGGTCGGCGGCATCAGCGAAGTGATCGCGATCATCAGCGGCAAGAACGTGTACAGCCGGATGAAGTACGAGAGCGGCGTTCACCGCGTGCAGCGCGTGCCTGAAACGGAAACACAGGGCCGCGTCCATACCTCCACCATCACGGTGGCGGTGATGCCGGAAGCGGACGAAGTGGAAGTGCAGATCGATCCGAAGGATCTGCGCATCGACACGTTTTGTTCATCCGGCCCCGGGGGGCAGTCGGTGAACACCACTTACTCGGCTGTTCGGATTACGCACATCCCGACGGGTCTGGTTGTCTCCTGCCAGGACGAAAAATCGCAAATCAAGAATCGCTCCAAGGCCATGCAGGTGCTGCGGTCGAGGCTTTATCAAATCGAGCTCGAAAAGCAGCTTGCGCAGATCGGCGCTGAGCGCAAGAGCATGGTGGGGACCGGCGATCGCAGCGAAAAGATCCGCACTTACAACTTCCCGCAGAACCGCGTGACCGATCACCGTATCGGACTTACGCTGCATCAACTCGATTTGATTGTCGAAGGCCGGCTCCAGCCCGTCATCGACGCGCTGATATCGTATTATCAATCCGAAAAAATGAAAGAGCAGGGTCAGGCCGCATAGCTTCGCGAATCGCAGGCAAGAGGCGTGCGATGTTGACTCTTCAGACCGCGCTGCGGCAAGGCTCCGAAATTCTCGAGAAGAGCGGCATTCCTGCTCCGCGATTGACCGCCGAAGTGCTGCTCTCGCATGCGCTGCGATGCGACCGCGCGTACTTGTACGCGCACGGCAGCGACGAGCTTACAAGACTTGCATGGATTCACTACGGCCGCTATCTCGATGAGCGGCTGCGGGGCAAGCCGACGCAATACATCACGAAGAAGCAGGAATTTTACGGGCGTGAATTCCATGTTGCGGCCGACGTGCTAATTCCTCGCCCCGAAACAGAACATCTCGTCGAGGCCGCGATCGACGTCATTCGGACGCGAAAAGACTCGCGTATTCTGGATATCGGCACAGGTTCCGGAGCGATAGCCATTTCATTGGCTCTCGAAACCGGCGTGCACGTGCTGGCAAGCGATATTTCAGCAAAAGCGGTCGCCATTGCGAAGGAGAACCGCGGCCGTCACAAGGCGCGGGTCTCGTTTTTCGTAGGAGATCTTGCCTCGGCGGTGGCCGCCTGCAGTATCGATCTCCTCGTATCCAATCCGCCGTACGTGCCTGGCGCGGATGCCGCCAACATGCAGCGCGAAGTCCGTGATTGGGAACCACACATTGCGCTATTTGCCGGAGCCTCGGGGCTTGAGATTTACGAGCGTCTCATCGCCGAAGCCGCGGTGATTGTCAGGCCCGGCGGCCGTCTGATGATGGAGTTGGGCTATCAATCGCTCGACGCAGTGCGCAATCTGTTGAAACAAAATTGGGCAGACATCGAAACGGTCTTCGATTTGGCGAACCTGCCTCGTGTAATTATCGCTGTGCGCCGCTTCTAAGCAGCGCCGTTAACGGCTTGGCAGAAACCGCAGGAACGCACCCGAGCGGTCGCGGCCCCGTTCGCGTATTCCTATGTTGCCGCTTCTGCTTCTGAGGAGTTAGTTAATGCTTTGGCCGGCGTCGTTTTCCGGGTGACAATCCATGGAGAGCGGAGAACAACGCCGGTCAGAATCGTACTGGACTTCCGGCACGATCGGAGATTTATTGCCGTTCGAACACCTCCACGTTGTGAACGGCGTTTCCCTTAGCGTCCGTGC
>JAICLJ010000311.1 GCA_025927575.1 Bryobacteraceae bacterium
CATTATCGCAAGTCGTAGACTTAAATTTCCAACTCGGTAAAGTGAGGCGCCGAAATTAAAGTGAGGAAGCGAATCGTCGCCGGAATCGGCGTCCTGGTCGTTGCCTTGATACTAGCCTACCTGTTGGTGGTCGCTTCGGAAATCAGACGCGAATCCGGCATCGACGAGGCGCACAAGGCCGACGTAATCATCGTGCTCGGGGCGGCTGAATACCGGGGTAAGCCGTCACCCGTTCTGCAGGCGCGGCTAAATCATGCCCTCGTTCTCTATCTGCAGGGTCTGGCCCCGTATATTATGACGACTGGAGGAGCGGGTGGCGACCCTGTCTATACCGAGGGCGAGGTGGGCCGCGCGTACCTGACGCAGCACGGAGTACGGTCGGAGGCGATCATCGCGGAACCGGAAGGATCGACAACGGGCGAGACGATCGCGGCTGCCGTCGAGATTATGCGCCGCATGAGCCTTCATTCGTGCATTGTAGTTAGCGATGGATACCACATCTTCCGAGTGAAGAGAATGCTGGAAGGGCGCGGTGTCACCGTGTACGGTTCGCCTCGCCCAAGCAGCGCCAACGGGCAGCCCGATCTCGCATGGCTCTACTTCCGGCAGGCGGTTGGTTACGCACTGTGGCGCATGGGCATCAATATCTGAAAGAGGGTCACGAATGACACAAGAAGACAAAGCCCGGATGTTTGCAGCCATCCATGCCAATACATTTGTCCTGCCGAACGCCTGGGATGCCGCGAGCGCCCGCATTTTTCAGGAGGAAAAGTTCACGGCGATCGGTACGACTTCCGCGGGGATCGCTTTTTCGTGGGGCTACGCCGATGGCCAGCACATACCCGCTCCGGAGATGCTGGCTGCGGTGAAACGAATCGCCGGCGCCGTGGACGTTCCTGTCAGCGCGGATGTCGAAGCGGGTTATGGAGATCCGCTAGGCACAGCCCAGCGCGTCTGGGAAGCTGGGGCGGTCGGCATCAACCTCGAAGATACTCCTGGAGAAACTGAGTCGACGAGGACGTCCCTTGATTCGCAAGTCGACGTGATCCGCCGGATTCGCTCTGCCGTGCCGGACATGGTTGTCAATGCAAGGACGGACGTTTTCCTGAAAGGTACGGGCGAGGAAGAAAGCCGGATTGCCGAAGCGCTTGAACGCCTCAAGGCCTATCGAGATGCAGGCGCGCATTGTTTGTTTGCGCCCGGTATCAAGAGCTCGCAAACTATTGCGGCGCTGACGTCGGATTTGCGGGCTCCGCTGAACATATTGGCATCGCCCGGCCTGCCATCGATTGATAAAATGCGGAAACTAGGCGTGAAGAGGATCAGCCTGGGCTCCGGACCGATGCGCGCCTGCATGGGCCTTATCGTGCAAATCGCTCAGGAAATACAGAACGCGGGAAACTACCAGGCGGCTGTCGGCGGCGCGTATCCATACAGCGAAGCCAACCGATTGTTTACTCGGCGATGAAGAGAACAATCGCTCCGGCCGGCTTGCCGGCGGCGTCTGCCGCCTATGTCATTCTCGGCATGCCCTTCAAAAATGTGCCCGGAGGAGACAGGTTGTAGCGTATCGGCGGCTGCGTCATGTCTCTTGCATCTGAAGTGAAGATCCTGTCGCCCTGCGAGATCAAATAGTCCGCTGTTCGCGCCGCGAGCGCCTGAATCGTCAAGCCCGGATTCGCCGACCCTTGTGTCGGGAACACGCTGCCATCGCAGACAAACAGGTTCGCGATGTCGTGCGTGCGTCCGAACCGGTCGACGACAGACGTCTCCGGATCGCCGCCCATCCGCGCGGCTCCGACAAGATGCGCATACCGGTCCTCCTGGACGACCTCGTCGGCGCCCGCCGCCCACATCACTTCCGTCACCTTCTTTTTCGCGAACGCGATCAGCTTTTTGTCGTTGTCATGCAGATTGAACGTGACCTTGGCGACCGGAATGCCGAACTGGTCCTTCTCGCTCGCAAGCTCCACGCGGTTATCCGCCCACGGCAGAATTTCGCCCAATACAGCGATGCTGGACCAATGATTGTAGTCCATCATGATGCGGCGCAGCCCCCAACCCCAAGCGCCTTTCGCGGCCATCATCTGTTTAGCGAATGCAATCGGCAGTGGGCCTACGCTTTGAATAGCGAACCCGCGCGCGAAGCCCCGTTTGGCGTCGGTTTCGTAAAATTCCTCTGTCATTGCGTGAGCCGGCGGCGCTTTATAAAGACGGATCAAGTGATCGAAGCGCCCCAGAAACACATTGCCGGCCTGGGCCATCAAGTAGCGTCCGAGCGTGCCGCTCGAATTCGCTAAGCCGGCGCTGAACCCGGAACAAGCGGAATTCAAAAGCAGCCGCGGTGTCTCGATCGCGTAGCCTGAGACAATCACGGCCTTCGCTTTCTGGAATTGCGCGCGGCCTTCCTTGTCGAAATAATGCACCCCTTTAACCCGCCGGTTCGATCCGAGTTCGATGCGCGATGCCATCGAGCAGTCCCGCACCTCGCCGCCGTGTTCGAGCGCATTCGGAACGTGCGTGATCAGCGTGCTCGCTTTGGCGCCTACCTTGCAGCCCTGAATGCAGAAGCCGCGGTAGATGCAATGCGGGCGATCGCCGCGTGATCCCGAAAGAATGGCGACCGGGCCGCCCGCGGACACGCGAATTCCCAGCTTCGTGCAGCCCCGGATCAGCGTGTTTCCCACTTCGCCTACGGGATGCGGGCCGTAGGGATAACCATGCGGTTCGCCCCACGGGAAATACGCCGGCCCTGCGACGGGCATTTCGCGTTCCAGGAGCTCGTAATACGGCTTCAAATCGTCGTAAGCAATGGGCCAGTCCGCCCCCACGCCGTCTTCGCTGTGAACGCGGAAATCCGACGGATGAAACCGCGGCGTGAAGGCCGCCCAATGCACCGACCCGCCGCCGACTCCTTTGCCGCTGTTGTTTTCTCCTAAAGACAGCGGGTCTTCCCCGCCGGTGATCCGCAAATCGGTCCAGTACAGTTTGTGCGAGCC
>JAICLJ010000248.1 GCA_025927575.1 Bryobacteraceae bacterium
AGGCGGTTCCGTTCTGAAGGGCATCCAAGGGGCGCCGGCGCCAGGCGATGATGCGAACGTTACGCTGGCAAAGGGTTATCAGTCGGAGCTTCTGCAAACCAAAAGCGGCAGGTTCATGGTCGGAACATATTACGACCACAACGAAGCATACTGCCAGGCTTTTACGAACAGCGTGTTTCGCGGCCGTTGGCAAACCTATCAGACGAATGGTAAGACCACCAGCGTTTACGCCGCACAGACGTCAACGGCCGCGCAGAGCGCGAACAGAAATACAATTCCCGTAAACGGCGTGCCGGATAACACCGGCTATTCAGATTACAATTCGCATGCGTTCTCCATGCAACTACTGGTGGTTGGGACGTGCAATGCACAAAAAAACAATGCTGCTGCGCTCGCCGCCTCAAATTTTCACGATTCCGCTCAGCCGCACTCGACACAATCCCAAACGGTAAACAGCGTTCTAGGGATCGTTAGTTCGAACCAGCCACCTGTCTCCAGGGTAGATGGGCCTCTGGCGCTACAGTCAGCCTCTCCTATTCCTAAGGCTCCGGAACCCGCTTGGAAGAAAAAAATCCGCGACGATCTCGCCTCAACCATTACCGAGATCGAGAAGGAGGAGGAGGATGTACGTCTCGGCATCAAGTTGCGAGAAACGACAGGTCTGCCCATCTACGGCGGATTTCGCGCTTATATTGCAGCCTCGACGCTCACGATAACTGGCACTGTGCGGGGCAACGATGCTGGTGTGCCGGTTATCGAGTTTACCCGGCTTTCGGGCGACAGCCCGGAAGTCAATATCACCTTGAGTCCCTTTCAAGGCACGCTGTTCCCCGAAGTGGAAGCGTCTCTCGCCAAGGCCAACTTTCTGAAAGCCGTCCTCGGCAAGAGAATCGTTTCCGCCCTGGGCAGCCCGAAATTTCTGACTCATTTGAGCCAGCTAATGAATATGGCCGCCTCCCACAAACCAGGCCAAGTCGTTGGCAGCGTTCGGAAATCCCGTTGATGAGGAAACACGCATGAGCGTAAATATTGAAGACACCCTGAAGCCATATTTGGCAAGTGGCGGAAAATCCATCAACATCGGCTCAGCGATTGGAACCGCGTTTGGCTCCGCCGTCGGGACAGTGATTTCAGAGATATTCTCCGGTTCAGTGAGCATTGATGGGGCGAATTTCAGTTTTTCCGGCGACGCGAACCAGGTAACGATCACCGGCCAGGGGAACGCCGCGCCCCTTGTGTCGGCAATTGACGCCAAGCTGATTTTCGTAGCGCAGAACGCTGGCGCATCCATGAATCTTTCGGGCTCCATCCAGTCCGAAATCCCGATTTCGCAGGCGTGGCCGAGTCAATTGGGCGGCGCCCCATTCAACGTGCTCGAGTTAACGTCGGGAACGCTTACGCTGGATGTTGATTTCGGGGATTCCACGTTTGATTTCGATATCTCGGCTACAGCCAGTTATGAAAAGCAAACGTTAGGAACGGGGCTTGTCAAAGTTCAGTATGCGGATTCGTCGCTGGGGTTCCTCGCCGGATTTTTAGTCACCGGAAGCTGGAGCCCTGTCAGCCATTGGTCCCCATTAAGCAATCTGACTTTCACAGAAGGCGGAGTTTTCCTCGCAACGGTGGAGGTCACTGATCTCTCGGCATTCACTGGTTTCCCTTATGTGCCGGATAAGATTGAGCCCGGACTCACATTTATCGCGGAATTGGCGGCAGCGGGCGCCATCAAGGACCTCGCTTCTTTCTTTCCCAGTGGAACGAAGCTCGACCTTCTGGCAAATGTCCCGATTAGCGATCCCTCGGCGACAACTCTTCAGGCGTCTCTACAATCGCCGGCCACCAATAATGCGTTTCAATTCACAGAATTCTCACTGGAATGGCAGCTCAACAGCAAGATCCAGTTGACGATCATAGCCACCTTTCGTCCGGACAAGAACGACGTGCTTACTCTACAGGGCGATGGCACTCTCGTTTACAGCCCGGAGCCTTCGCTCGATGCGGACATTACGTTGAGCGGGTGCGGTTCATGGACACATCCTTTTGGCATTCAGAACGTAACCATCGATTCATTTTCGTTCGGTTTCTCGTTAAGCGAAGAGGGGTTGAATGTTGCGGCCGAAGGCACAATTACGGTAGGAACGGGCTCCGGCGCCGTAATGCTTTCGCTGGCCTTGGGTATTGCCGATTTCGAGGCTCCCAGTTTCTTTCTCGCTCAATTGCAAGCGGCCGATAAAGGCAAGCTTGTCACTATACCGGAACTCGTACAGGATTTCATTCCCGAACTGAACTTAAATAGTTTTCCGCTTCTAAACCAGATCTCGATTGGAGATCTCGAACTCCTCGTCGTTGCCGCGCCGATCGAATTAGAGGGTAAAAGCTATCTTCCCGGTGTTGGCATCACCGGTGACATCGCCTTTTTCGGGTACGATCTGGACTTTGCATTTTCGTTGACATCCAGCCCGTTTGCGATTAAGGCAAAAGGCACGCTGAGCGATAAGGGCGGCCCGATTGTCATTAGCGCCGGAGGCATTACGATCGTTACAATTTCCGATGCTTCGGGCAAGACAGGGCCTTCCGCGTGCATCGATACGACGGGCGGCGGTTACTGCGGCCAGAGCAACTACTTCACTGCAACTGCCGGTCTGGCGCTGCTGGGCCTGGTGAACGCATCGTTGTTGATCCAGGCATCGGGAGACGGGTTTACCTTTGATGCGTCACTGGCCGCATCGACGATTTTCACGGATGAGCTGTTGTGCCAGTTCTATCCGAAGAGCAACGACATTGCGGCTTCGCTCGTGACGTCGTTTCACCCTGGTCAGAACCTCAACATCCCCGCATGGGGGCCATTTCCATCGTTCACAATTCCTCTTCCGAACTTCGACCTCGTGCTCGCTTTCGGTACGGTTTTGCCATCGCAGCCCATTGGACCGGCGAAGTATATGCCCGGCGCTCCGCCTTATTTCTACTTCTATTTCGATTTCACCTGGGGCATTGTCGATTTCAGTGTATCTTTCGCTCTCGACTGGAATTCGATTTCCGGCATATTCACTAACTTCGGTTCCTGGCTGGTCAAGTGGGTTGAAAATAACGCGCTTCAACTGCTTGGCGATATCGCGAAGTCGGCAGAAGAGGTCGCCAAGCTGCTGGTGCAGATCGGCTGGATCTTCTTCGAAATTCTCGAGAAGCTGATCGCGACATTTATCGACATGGCGGTGGAAGCTTTGTTTGATATTGTGAAGGCCCTTATCGATCCGAGCGGCATCTGCGGTGTCGCGACGGGCGACGCGGCTATGAATCCCGGCGAAACCGAGGGGCTCATGTATTCCAGTCCAACCGTGCTCGCCGATTTAACTGAGACCGACCGCGGACAATCCCTGCTGTATCACTACTACCTGAACAAACCGGAAGTGGACGAAATGCTACGGCCTGGCAGTCCTGTATCTGACCAGGCCCGCGAAGTATTGGCGAGCCGTGCGACTCAATCCGATCTAGAGCAGGGCCGTATTTTGCCGGCGGCAATCGCCCTCATCAACACCATGCGTGAGCACGGAAGCGAGGAATTCAAAGCTTCAGCCGAAGAAGTGCTCCCGCTGCTCCAACAGCATCAGGACAAGACCTATGCCGAGTTCCTGGGCGCATTGGCTGCTTAGAACCGGACTGACAGGACGCACAACGAACGACGAAAAGCGATCACAATGTCTGAAACTCAACAGCAATTCATACAGGACATCCTGAATAAGGTATATCCGTATCTCAATCAGCCGACCAATGAGTTCTATCTCCCGAAGTACCTCCAAAAGAACGGCCTGGATCCGTATAGCCCTCCACCTGGCAGTACATGGGAGATCCACAACTTGAACGATCAAAGTGTTCTGGACCAGATCGGCCCCGTTTGCAGCGCCATTCAGATAAACGCGGATACAAACCCATGCAGCGGAGCTCAGTACTATAATGCCGTTCCAAACAAAGGCCCGGATATTACGCTTTCCAATATTGTCGTCACTGGCGTTTCGAATGCGTATGTGGAGAGCGCGACCGCAGTTAGTTCCGACGGATACACAATCGAAATAGTCGTCAATTTTTCAACGCTCTCGAACTTTCAAAGCTCGATCACTGTTACAGGAAATTTTTCGCTTACCCTTTACTGCTGTTGCGGAACAGGCCAGACCGGCTGCCTGCAGTCCGGCGCTCCAGGCAGTCCTGAGGTGGGGTCGGGTACGTTCGTTATTAAGATCAGCAGCTCGTCCGCCAAGGGAACAATCCAGATTACGGACCTCGCGGAAGGCACGCTCGATCTGGAGGCGAAGAGCGTTGTCTACACCGCCGATGCCAAGAACATCAGCATCACTCCAACCATTACTAGTATTCCGAAGGATACCGAGAAGTCGTATAACAATCTCGTGCAGGAAGCGTTTGGCTCCCCAGACACACTCAAGTTCGTCCTCGCCCAAGTCAACGTGCAGTTGAACACACAGAGTGCGCTGAACCTTATGGGCAGCATCATATCGAAGGATCTCGACGCCTTCTTACAAGCAAACCACCAATATCCGTTTGACAAGTCATCGAGTGCCGCGTTCTGACCGGCGGCCGCGAATTTTATTTGTTGGGCACGGCGGTTTACCGAATGGGTTTTCGCGAGTAGTTGAAAGCCTTCTCAATACGCTGGCGCCCACATACGATCTACATCATCTGATCATTAACGATCGATCGCCCGACCGGCGCAATACGTGGACCGCCCATGGCAATCCTTATTTGCCTGACCTGCACTCGACGCGCGCTCTTCAAGAGCTTCTGGAGAGAATCGAGCCCGATGTCCTGGTATTGGTGGATGAACCTTGGGTTTGCGCACGCAGGCTGGACTCAATTCATGAAGAATATCCACAACTGCGCACAATTATCTACTGCGCTGTTGATGGAGACGCGTCCGTCACGCCGAGAGTCGCCGGGAGCTTGGCGTCCGCATCCATGGTTGTGGTTTTTACGGACTTTGCCCGCAATATCGTCAGAAAGTGCATCGCGGACCTCCCGCAGCACCGCCTGCGAATCATCCCGCACGGTCTAGATCTGAGCACATTTTTCCCACTGTGCGGACGCGATCCTGCCGCCTTTCAGGAATCGCGTAAACAAGCGCGGCGTCTTCTTTTTTCGCAAATCCCCGAACTAGAGAATGCCTTCATCGTTTTAAATGCCAATCGGAACCAGCCATGGAAAGGCATCGATGCGTGCATTGAGGGTTTCGCCCGGTTCGCAAAGGATAAACCGGCCGGCGTGAAACTCTATCTGCACATGGGCACGCGCGCCGCCGCGCCGGGAACACTCCCGCTGATAGATCAGTTTGGGATACGGGATCGTCTGCTATACACTGCTCTATCGGACCGGCATCCCGACGTCACTTCAGAAAGATTGAATCTCATTTATAACGCGTGTGATGTGGGTCTGAACAGTTCAGATAAGGAAGGCTGGGGCCTTATCAGCTTCGAGCACGCCGCAACCGGCGCCGCGCAGATTGTGCCACGCAACAGCGCGCCCGCTGAGCTATGGCAGGAATCGGCACTGATGCTTGAATGCGAACAGGAAAGATCTATCCGCGGTTATCGCCGCGCAGGACATGCGGTAAAACCGGAATCCGTCGCTCAGCAACTGGAAATTTTGTATGCTAATCCGAAGGAGCGGTTCCGATGGGGAGAGGCGGCCTATCGAAACGCTACGCAAAAGAAGTACGATTGGCGAAACATTGCGCGGCAGTGGACGTGCGTTTTCGCAGATGTGCTGGCGCAACCTCCAGGCGATCTCGCGTCAATCAAATGTGATGGAGACTAGCGAATTCTGCGTGAAGTGAGGCTGGCAATAAGAAACTATGACGGTCTGGCCACCCCCCTTTGCAAATTTAGGGTGCTCGAACGCTTGAGATACGATCTCAGCAT
>JAICLJ010000012.1 GCA_025927575.1 Bryobacteraceae bacterium
CCCACGCGCCCGCGCAACTGGTACAACTCGCTCAAGCCGTAGCGTTCGGCATTCTCGACGAGCATTGTATTCGCCAGCGGAATATCGATGCCGTTTTCGACAATCGTCGTCGAGACAAACACGTCGTACTCGTGATGCATGAAACCGAGCAATGCTTTTTCAACCAGCGCTTCATTCATTTGTCCATGCCCGACGCCGATACGCGCCTGCGGAAGAAGCTCCTGGATGTATGCGGCCCGCTGAAAAATCGTGTCGATGCGGTTATGGATGAAATACACCTGTCCCTGCCGCGCTAACTCCTGTTCAATGGCGGCCTTGATCAGGTCGGCGTTGAAGTGAGCAACAACGGTATTGATGGAAAGCCGGTCTTTAGGCGGAGTTTCGATCACGGACATGTCGCGCAGCCCGAGCAGCGACATGTGCAGCGTCCGAGGAATCGGCGTTGCGCTCATCGCGAGAGCATCCAGATTGTGCTTCAGCTCTTTCAACCGCTCTTTGTGCTTTACGCCGAAGCGCTGCTCTTCGTCAACGATCAATAAGCCAAGGTCGGCGAACTCCACGTCCTTCGAAAGCAGGCGGTGCGTGCCGATGAGGATATCTACTTTTCCCGCGGCGGTTTCAGCCAGCACGGATTTGATTTCCTTGGGCGAACGGAACCGGCTGGCTAGTTCGACGCGAACGGGAAAAGGCGCGAAGCGGCGCTTAAAGGTTTCGAAATGCTGGAAAGCCAGAACAGTTGTCGGAGCGAGCACCGCAACCTGCTTGCCGTCGCCGAGAGCTTTAAAAGCGGCGCGCATGGCAACTTCGGTCTTGCCGTAGCCGACATCTCCGCAAAGCAGGCGATCCATCGGCTGCTCGCTCTCCATGTCCGCTTTGATTTGCGAGGCTGCGGTTAACTGATCTTTGGTTGGCGTGTATTCGAAGGAATCCTCGAATTCGCGCTGCCAGTTACTGTCTGGCGAGAATGCAAATCCCTGAGCCATCCGGCGCTGCGCGTAGAGCTTCAGAAGTTCATCCGCCATATCGCGCATTTTCGCTTTGACTCGCGATTTGGTCTTTGACCAGCTAGCCCCGCCGAGGCGGTCGAGCGAGGGCTTGGCTTCTCCTGCGCCGCGAAACTTCTGAACCAGATCCAGCCGGGCTAAAGGCAAGTACAGTTTCGATTCGCCGGCGTACTCAATCACCATAAAATCACCGGTCTGGTCGCCTTGCGTGATCTCACGAATTCCGGCAAAACGCCCGATGCCGTGGGTCGTATGAACCACGAAATCACCCGGTTTCAGATCGGCCACATCCGCGGCGAACGCGGCAAGCTGCGATCGGGTTGGCTGTTGAGCGATCAGGTCGGAGGTCTGGAAAATGTCTTCAGAACCGAGGATCGCGATGCTAGAGTCCGCAAGCACGACGCCTCGGCGCACATTGCCTTTGATCAAGTAAGTGCTCGCAACGGCGCCCGAGTGATAGGCGCGTTCCGCGAGGCCGTGCGATCCCGCCGACGATTCCACTCCTAACTGGTAAGGGACGCTGTATTCCTGAAGCACATCCGCCAGACGCTCAAGTTCTCCAGTGGACGCGGCGAAGAACGCCACGCGGTTGCCGCCCTCAACGAGCGTTCGCGCCTCGGCGACCGCCACCGGCATATTCCCTTTGAAATTGAGCGACGGCCGTGTTGGAATGTGAAACGAGCGCGGATCCTCGATCGGGCTGGTGACCAATTCGAGAGTGCGCAAGCTAATCGTGGTGCGGGTCTGCAGTTGAGCGGCAAACTCCTGCCAGCTCGCGAAATTCTTTTCAGGCTCGATACGCGCCGGTTCGGTCAGCCGTAGCCACAGGCGATCGGCGGCTGACTCCATCGCCTCGGGCTCATCGAGCACGACCAGAGCCTTCGGACATAGCGACAGCAGAGTATCGGTCCGCGGCCGCAGCAATGGAACGAGATACTCCCAGCCCGGAAACGGGTCGCCCGGATTCAGCAGATCGTCGTTGTCCCCGTCCATTGCTTCTCCCAACTGGCGCAATGTGGAGAGCGAGCGAGGGTGTTCCAACAAAGGCAGTAGCAGCGTGGAATTCAGCTTCAGGATGGATCTCTGCGATTCAACATCGAAGCTGCGAATCGATTCGATCTCGTCGCCAAAAAACTCGATGCGGACCGGTTTCTGCGCCTCGGCAGGGAAGACGTCGAGGATTCCACCGCGTCCCGAATATTCACCTACCATTTCGACAGGGTCGCGCTTTTCGTAGCCGATGCTCTCCAGATGTTGAATCAGATCTTCGAGGGGAATCTCTTCGCCAGTGCGCAAGTTGAGCGCCAGTTGCCGATAAAAATCGGCGCCTTCAATACGGTATAGCGCGGAGGCGACCGGCGCGATCGTGAGCGGAACCTTTTTAGTGGAAAGGCGCCAGAGTCCAATGGCGCGGCGCGCTGCGATTTCGTTGTGAGGAGACAGACGCTGGTGCGGAAGAACGTCGAGCGCGGGTATTAATTGCGGGCGCGGCGCATCGCGATCGTCGATCAGCAGGTCGAAAAAGGCCTCGGCAGATTCCAGAAGGGCTTCGGCTTCCTTATTGCCGTCAACCAGAATGAGCAGCGGGCGGTCGGTCGCCTGGTAAAGCAGTGACAGGTACAGCGCTTTCGCGGTTGGCGTCAAGCCCGAAATGGAGAATGCTCCAGAGTCGCCGCGCGTCAGGTGCTGAAGAAGAGTTTGAAAAGCGTGCTGTTTGGCGGCTGACTGAAACAGCTCACGAATTGCCGGGTGAATCACGGCCGCTGGAGTCGCGCCTCCGGCGCTGAATGCCGTTCCAGGATTTTAGCTGCTATGTCTGTTGTGGAATAGCCGGCCTCAAGTGGCAGAGCCAGCACCTGTCCGCCGGCCGCTTCGACTTCCTCACGGCCCGCAATGAAGTGCGACCAATCGGCGCCTTTCACCAATACATCGGGAAGAAGCGCCGCGATCAACTCGCGGGGCGTTGCTTCGTCAAACAGCGTGACGGCGTCCACGGCTTCCAACTGCAACGCCAGTGCAATCCGCTGTTGCTCATTGAAGAACGGCCTCCCCAGACCCTTCATCCGCTGAACGCCGGCATCCGTATTCAGGCCAAGAATCAGAATGTCGCCGAGGGACCGCGCACTTTCGAGTAGCCGGATATGGCCAGGGTGAAGAATGTCGTAGCAGCCGTTTGTGAAGACAACGCGCTGGTTTTCGTCTTTCCACTGGCGCCGGCGATCCACCAATTCCAGGCGTTGATAGAAACGCGGCATGATATCTACAGTCTAGCGGCACGCCTATTTCGCCCTCGCGTACGCGCAAATTCGAAAGTTCCGGTAACGCTCGGGCCGGGCATGCCCCTACACGCACTGAGTTTGATCGCTTTGGACGGGTGGTCGGTCTATCCGGCTCAGATCTAGGATGGCCGTGGGCGCGCGATCTTCATTCGGTACAGTTTCACGGCTGGATGTCGACCGGTTCTCGCTCGAGCATGGCGAACAGGCCCATCAGAGCTACTTTCGCCAAAGCAATCCCCGCCAGCATGGTGATGGGACCAACAACGACAACTAACAATGCGTCCATTTCCGCCTCTGGAGACTTATCGGCCACGGTTCTTCAAAACTTGAATTCCCGTGTTTCAGCCCGGAAGCTAAGAACCGCGCATACCCGTGAAATTGCCAGGGTGCCGGGCAGGCCGCCTGAAACATCACACAGGACGCGGGCAGGGCATGCGGTTCGTTCAATACGTCGGAAGGAGCTTATGAAGATCACCAGCATAAAAGAATTATTTCTGGATACTCTGAACTCGATTTTTGATATTGAGCAGCAACTCACGGTTGCGCTGCCGAGGATGGCGGAAGCCTCTTCTACCCCCGAACTGCGGCAGGCCTTCGAGCAGCATCTGAACGAGACAAGAGAGCATGTCGACCGCGCACAGCAGATCTTCAAGCAAATCGGCGAGCGCCCCGGGCGGAAGCCCAACTTGGTTTTGGAAGGGATGACTCAAGGAGTTGAAGAACTGATCGGCAATCTCGACGAAGGGCCGCTTCGAGATGCCGCGCTGATCATGGCAGGCAACCAGATCGAACACTTCGAGATGACTTTTTACGGTTCACTGCGGACTTTTGCGACGCTGTTTGGCAACAAAGAGATTGCCGCCCTTCTCGAGAAAACGCTTGACGAGGAAAAGCGCGCCGACAGCATGCTCACAGAGATTGCGGAACAGCTGGTGAACCTGCGGGCTATCCACGAAGAGGCCGCATCGAGCGCCGGGCGTCCAGGATCCACCTGAGAACCACGAGGTTTCGGCTGAGATCAGGATAAATATCTCGGCGGCGCAATGCGCGCATCGACACCCGGTGAATAATGGACGAGCGGTGAACCGGTGACCGCAGGCACGCCTGACTGCTCAACAATATTCTGTTCCAAGCGTAAGGCTTCCGCCCGGTGCAAGGCCCAAGGCGGATGCTCGGCATCCACGAGCGCCAGGCGGCCGCCCCACAATGTATACAGCCGGAAACGAGCGGTCAGGAAGATATCGAGATCTTCCGCCGCTATCGCATCGCGGATTCCGATGCTGGCCAGATTGTGCGCCGATCCAAAAGGGGCTCGGCGGACACTTTCGTAATGGATCACGTCTTTCCGCAAGTCGACCCGCATGCGAGCCCATCGGTACGGAAGACGAAAAAATGTCCGCGCGGCTAACACTGCTGGAAGACGTGCCGCGTCCAGGGTGAAGAACCAGATGGACGCTTTGCCGTGCCGGTCTCGAACGTATGTACGCACGTTTGTTTCGGGAAACCGGGAAATCCACGGCAGCGCCGGAACCAGCGGAGGGTGCAGTCGTGTCACGACGAATGGAACCAGGCCGATCCAGGCGGAGCCGTCGAAAGTATCGAGATCGAGTCCCGGAGGTACAAGTGGACGAATCTGCGCGGGCGGATAGCACCAATGCAGGAATGTGACAAATTTCCAGCCCTGAAACATCAGCGGCGTTTCGACCTGGTCAGGCGGATATTGATTAAGTGCAGGCATGCTGTGCCTCTCTGCATTACACTCTTGTAACGAGTGCTATGACAAAATTACAAAATCTGACGACCCGCCGCGGGTTTATGTCACAGGCGGCCGCTGTCGCGGCAGTCGAGGCGGCTGCATCGGGAAGCATACAAGCTGCAACGGGCGCATCGAACGATATGAATGAGTTCACTATCTATCAGGAACGCCGCCGGCAAGCGCTCTGGGGCTTACTCGGCGACCTGCCGTGGCAGCATAAACCTGCTCCGCCCAAAGTTATTCGAACGGAAGACCACGGCGAGTACACCCTTACACGATTGGTTCTGGACTTGAACGGCGTGGAACCCGTGCCCGCGCTTCTGCTGATTCCTAAACGATTGCAGCATCCCGCGCCAGGTCTTTTATTTATCCACTGGCATGCGGGCATGTACGACCTCGGAAAGGAACAGTTGATCCGGGGAACAAGCGTGCAGCCGGCGTATGCCCCGGTCTGCGCCGAATTAGGTCTGGTGACGCTTGCCATCGATAGCTGGTGCTTTGGGGAGCGCAAACACGACGCAAACGGGCACAGGGGCGAGGAAGACGCCTTCAAGCTGATGCTGTGGCGTGGCCAGGTGCTATGGGGAATGATGATGTTTGATGAATTCCGGGCCCTGTCATATCTCGCGAGCCGCCCCGAAGTGGATCGGAAGAGATTAGGAGCGTTCGGCATGTCGATGGGCTCGACCAAAGCCTGGTGGCTTGGGGGATTGGACTCACGGGTGCACCTGACGGTCGACGTATGTTGTTTGACGGACTATGAATCGCTGATTGCGGCGCACGGGTTGAGCGGCCATGGCGTGTATTACTTCGTGCCATCGCTGCTTAAACAGTTCGATACGTTTCAGGTGAATGAGCTGATTGTGCCGCGCCCGCATCTGAGCGTGAATGGCCGAAAAGATCCCCTTACGCCGCCGGCGGGAGTCGAACACGTACGCGAGAAGCTATTACCGCTGTATCGCAAGTACGGGCGCGACCGAGACTGCCGGATCGAACTATTCGACTGCGCGCACGAAGAGACGCCGGAGATGCGCAAGATCATCATCGATTGGATGCAGCGGTATTTGGCCGGGCCCGAAACGCGGGCGTAAGCCCAATTGCGAATATCACGCTAGGGATGTGCATGCCCGTCCTTAGCGATCTTTCACAGTTGTAGGGTCCAGGCATGCCCGGACCCTATATCCGCAACGAACCGCGTTAGTGCGCTGAGGCGAGCGGCGAAAGACCCCCCGAGCCTTTCATTAGAACCGGAACCGTAACATCAATTCGATGCGGCGGTTATTCGTCGGTGTCTGCTCGGCTCCGTATCCTCCGGCGATACTTGTCGATTCTAAGAACAGCGGAGACGTCAATATCCCAACCGGCGTGTCGTAGTTTACATTGTTCAGGAGATTCCGCGCATTGATGGAGAGCGTCAAGTTATACCTGTGCTCCGTCAAATCGCTGAATCCACCCCCCCAGTGGCCGTGCCCGCCTCCTTGTGCGCGGGCGCCGCCAACGACACCTTTCACCTTGGTCGTGCCAAAGCCGAATGTCCGGCTCAAGCGTAGGTTCACGGAAAACTGCCCGGGCGCATTCCCGGCGTTATGGGCGAGGATGGTGTCGCCCGGTTGCGGATTCGTGTTCAGAAAGCCATACGGAGTAGAAATAATGTTTAGGCCTGGGCCGCTGGCCAAAGCGGGGCGGTCGTTGATAACGCCGTCGTGGTTATTGTCCGCTCCAGTATTGATGTTAAACGGCATTCCCGAGCGGACAATGATGAACGGCGAAAGTTCGACTCTCCAGGGAGCCATGACACTGCCGCCAATGAACGCTCTGTTCTGAATGTCCATTGAAGAACGGCTCCATTCGGCATCTAAATCGTATTGGTTCACGGGCAGCGCGCCCCCACCGAGGCCGCCGGCATTCGTATGTACATTGTTCCAGATGTACGCGCCGAAAAGTGACGCGCGCGAGCCGATCTGGCTATTTACTCGTACGAACAATTGAGACTGCTTGAGCAGGCCCCCGGATTCGAACTGGTAGATATCGCCCACGTCACCAAACGGGCGCACACCCAATGGCGGCGCCCCGGGCAGGCCTGTTCCCGGCGCATTGATGTTTCGTGTGGTGTATTGATGAACGGCCCGTGTATTGGTGAAGTTCACCGAGAGCGTCGTGTGCTTCAACAACTGCTGATCGACGCCGATTGCCGATTGAATCAAGTACGGTGCCCGAAGATTCGGATCGACTTGATAGACGAGACGGCGGTTGGAAGCCGCGAGGGCCGAGATCGGCGGAAGATTTGGATAAAAGTCTGGATTCACCAGCGTCGGGTAGTTCAACAAGTAAGACTGTTGGTTGACGCCGTTGTTCTGGTTCGCCAACAGGAGATCACTGTCGTCGAAGCGAACATAAAAAAGTCCAAATCCGCCCCGAATCACTGTCTTGGGCCGGCCCGATGACTTGGATAGTTGGGGGGACCATGCAAACCCGATGCGGGGAGCGAAATCGAGGCGATCCCGGAGATTAGTCTGCCCCTCCCAGCGGAGACCTGTGCTCAGCGTAAAATTAGAGGCGACGCGCCAGTCGTCTTGTACGAACAAGCCGGCATCCACCTGATTCACGCCGAGCGCCGGATTGCCGACATTGATGGTGAACTGATTCGGTATACCCGAAGCAAATGCGGGCGTAACTGACATAGGCTCTGCGCCCGGCGTCGGCGGTGGCAGTGTCACCGTACAGTCAGGGGTCGGTTCCAGGCACCCGAATTGGTAGGTTCCGTTGAAATTCTTCGGTGAGTACGTGTCGAGAATATCGCCCCGAATCCTCGCGCCGAATTTAATGTTGTGAGTGCCGTGCGAGACAGTCACATAGTTCTGAAACTCGTAGTTATTCTGCGACTGGCTGTTGTTCCCTTTAACCGAGCCCCCGGTAGTGAAAGCTCCGGGCACGGTGATTTGCGGCCCGCTGCTCACCGCCGTTTGCTCCATGGTGCTTCGGCTGAATTGAAACCGCATCTCGTTCACGACCGTGCTCGAAAGGATCGACGTATCGGTGATGCGAGCTTCGTCTTCCTTGTTCTGGAAAGTGTAGCCGTTCGCCGGTAGATCAAATCCGAAAACGCCGTAGAGGTCCCGATTGTTGAGATCGTGTGAGTACCGCAGGCTGAGCGTGTTATTCTTCCCGAGTTGCCAGTCGACACGCGGGCTGATGGACATGCGCTGCTGCGGCGTCGGTACAAAACTTCGGTCATTCACGACGTTTCCAGCGCTATCGAGAACAAACGCATTAAGAATGCCATTGTCCTGAATCTGGCGCCGGTCGAAATCCATAAAAAAGCTGGCGTTCTTGGTGATCCTGCCGCTGAGATTTCCACCATAGCGCTGCGTCCGGAAATCCGGCGTTTCCGCCAGATAAGGATTGCGGGAGTTCAACGCGCCGTCGCTGATGCTGTAATAACCAGTTCCGTGCAGTCTGTCGGTCCCGGGTTTCGTGAATATCTCGATGCGCCCGTGTCCCAATTTTTCGTACTCAGAAGAGAACGGGTTCTGGTTGATGCGGATTTCGCGAATGGTTTCTTTCGGCGGTAGTCTGCCCGACGAAAATCCATCGACATAAATTTGTGAACCGCCGGGGCCCGCCGACGGCCCGGCGAGCGCTTCCAGATCCTGCTGCAGGTCATCCGGGTCGTCCGGCAGAGCATCGAGATCTTCTTTCTTCAGAACCAGTTGACCCGCGTTCTGAGTTGGGTCGACGCTGACCTGGGTCGCGTTGCTTTCTTCGACCGTTAATTCCTGCTTAACCGATGAAGGTCTCATGACGACGTCGCCTTCGGCCGGTTGCCCTGAACTCACGGAAATGGCCACCACGCCGGTTTGTGTCAGCCCTTGTAATTCCGTCGAGACCGTGTAAGTCCCCGGAGCAACGCCTCTGAAGACGTAAACTCCGTCGGCATTCGTCTGTGCGGTGCGCGTGGCCCCATCTTGATTGGTCAGCGTCACTGTCACCTTCGGGATAACGCCGCCGGTGTCGTCTTTGACAGTGCCGCGGACGGTGCCACCGTTCGTTACAGGCGGGGCCTCCGCCGTTTGCGGGCTCTGCGCTGGAACTGTTGTCTGGGCGGAAAGAAATGCCGCCGGCAAAAGTAGACACAGTACCGCTAAATGCACTTTATGCTTTAACATGAATCCTCGGTTACTTATTGGACGAATCGCCGCCTGCTCCGCTGCTGTCTTCGCCTGGCGTTCCCACGTCCAGATTCCACATTCCCAATGCGGCAGATCGGCCGGCTTTGGATGGGGCGGACGCGAACAACGGCTCCACACCCACAATGATGTTGATCGCCGTGAGATGAGATTTGTCGTCGCCTGCGCTGCCAGAGATCACGACGGCGTCCCCGGGCTTGAGATCCGAAGCGGAAATCTTGGGTAGTTGTTCGACATCTTTCGATAAATCGCCGCTGAACCCGCCGCGGCCCGGCCCCGCGCCCGCGGTTGGTGGGGCATTGGGATTAGGGGACTGCTCCATATTTCCGTGGTGGGTGCTCGACTGTTCAGAACCAGCTGCCGGGGGCGTCTGCCCGTTCGGTGCGGGTCCGCCTCCTTCTGGCTTGTAACTTGCGTTGAGCCGGCGAGCCAGGCCAGCCGCCATCGCGGGAGGTAGACGCCGGATCGATGAGTCGGCCGCCAGCGTAACTGTGATCGGCTGCTTGGTCTGGAGATCGGTGACCTGCAACTGCTTTCCACCCGGATCGATAGAAACGATGGTCGCCGCAATTGTCTTGAACGCTCCCGATATTATCTGTTCGGCAGCCACATCCGTACCCGCATTGGTGCTGTTTCCAAGCACCCGAAGCTCATCGCCGGGCTTTAGCTCGGAAAAAGAACTAGGTTTCGCATCCGAATAATTCGCTGAGGTCGAAGCGTATCGGGTGAATTTCGTCTCCGGAGTGGTTGTCACCGTGATGGTCTTTGTGCCTTCCGGCGTAGGGGCCACCATCACGACGGAATGGGATGCATCGTCGATTGCCGTAATCGTGCCGCGCTTGCCGCGCTTCTGCCAGTCTTCGAGTTCCGCCTGATGTCTTTGCTGGAGGTCGCCTGACGTCATTACGAGGACGATTTGCGCATCGAGTTTCGGGCCGCTCATGTCTTTATGCCCTCTCGCCAGCAGACGATCGCCCACGGCGATCTGAGCGGCAGTAATCGGCTGGGCTTTCTTGAGATCTTTCTCGCCAGGTGGAACCTTCAAAAGCCGCCGGGCATTTGCCGCCGAAACGCTGTATTCCGTGCCGGTTTTGTCTTCTTTAATCGTAAAACTCTTATCGCCGGCGTTCACCGCCGTGACAGTGCCAAGCACTTGATCCAGGGCCGCGCGGGCCGGCGGGGATTCTTGCGCCAGAAGCCTGGGAGCCCCAAGCGGCATGAGCAATAGGCCCGCCGAAATCGCCAAACTTGCCGTAAGAGCTCGAACCAGATCCATCAGGGGTTAGGGCGAATGGAGCACCCTCTTGGTTACGCGTGTAAATGTGTTTTGGTAGAAACGCCCGTGTAAAGAGTTGTAACAGCGGCGGTTGAGCCGCGGTGTGCCGCCTTGGTACCGCAGGTCATGGAACTCGGCTGCGGAGTTGCAGCGTTAGTCAATTCACTAAGCGTCAGTTTCGCTGGCCGGTATGCTCGCTTCTTCCAGCGAGCGGCCGCACGCCCGGACCGCCGCACACGCCTACGCCCGTATTCAACAAGGCATTCAGGAAATTGAACAAAACCGCGTACACGACCTGCTCGGTGATCGGCTGTCGGCCCGGCATGCGGTAGGCGCCGGGCAACTCCTTCGTGATTTGCAGCCGGATGGCGTGCGACAAAGGACGCCCGCTACGGTCCCGCTGATTGGCGAGTGTCAAGGGAGTCTGGAGGACCGCCCCGGTCCGGCCATCCACGTAAAACTGGCAGCGCGAGAACCAGCCGAGATTGCCCGGATCCGCCGCATCGAACAGGAGGAGCGGAGCCTGGCGATCGGCCGCCAACAGATCGAGCGAGATTAGCCGTTTCCCATCGTCGACTTTGAATTCGAAACCCGTTTGCCGCGCGATGTTGCCAATGAACTCCGGATCCAGTTCCAGCAGAAGATATTTATGAGGACCAGCCTCGAGCACCTGCATTCACTTCATTGTAGTGGCATTCGCTTTATGCCAGCCGCCGTGCGCCGATAGATGGCGTGATCCGAGGCGCTGAACTGGACCAGCTTGACGAGCGTGACGCTTCCCTGGTCAGCGTCAAGCCATTCCCATACGCTCGAAATCGCGATTCTTGCGGCTTCTTCGAGCGGGTAACCGTAAATACCCGTGCTGATCGAAGGAAAGCTGATGCTCTCGACGTCGCGTTCTTTCGCAAGGTTCAGAGCTGTGACGTAGCACGACTGCAATAATGCCGCTTCGCCGTGGCGGCCATCACGGTATACCGGCCCGACGGCATGGAATACGTATCTCGCCGGAAGCCCGCCCGCGCTAGTCGCCACTGCGCTTCCAGTTGGGCAGCCACCCTCACGGGAGCGGATCTCGTCTAGTTCCCTCATGATGGATGCTCCACCTACGCGGTGTATCGCGCCGTCCACGCCTCCGCCGCCCGCCAGTGCGGAATTGGCGGCATTAACGATGGCGTCCACGGGGATCTTTGTGATATCCCCGGCCATCAGCTCGATCTTTCCCCGGCCGCAGGCCAGAGTATATGGGGCGGTGTTCACCACATGTTAGAAGATAAAACCGGTCACAAGGCAACATTCGGAAACATCTGATCGTTCCTCTCAGTGAGGAATGGAATACAGCGGTTCCTTTTTACGTTAACGTCTCAACACATCGGTTCGATTAAGCGTAGAATAAAGAAGCCGCGTAGGAGTATCAATTCATCATGCTTGAAGGTTTACTGCAGCCTCAACATCTGCTAATCATTCTCGCCGTCGCTCTATTTGTGTTCGGCCCAAAGAAACTGCCGGAACTCGGCAAGGGGCTTGGCGAAGGGATCAAGTCCTTCAAAGACGGGATCAGGCAGGCGACTGCCGAGCAGAACAAGCCTGCTGCGAGTGCGACCGTAGACGCCGAAAAGAAGGCTTAGCTCTGGGACCGTCGCTCCCGGGCGCCCATCGGTAAACCTTGCCCTTGCGGTTCTTGGTTTCGTTACATCCGCTGCTCCGAAACTGTGTCGTCCAAACATCCTAAGAAGGCGCCCGCCAAAGCTCTAGCTCTCTTTGATATCGACGGCACCCTGTTGCGGCGCGCGGGACACCATCATAAGCTGGCGCTTATCGAAAGCGTCAGGTTGGCCACCGGATGTGCAGTGACGCTCGATGATATTCCCACCCAAGGCATGTTGGATTGCGATCTGCTCCGCCTATTGCTGTCCCAGGCGGGCTTGCCGGGGCCGCAGATTGAGGCGAAGCTGCCGGAATTAATCGGGACGGCGCAGGAACTCTATTTGTCGGGCTCATCGGATGATCTTCGATCAACCGTCTGCCCCGGCGTCGTATTCCTTCTCGCTGAACTGGTGCGACATGGGATTGCTACAGGACTGGTGACCGGTAACCTGAGCGCCATCGGCTGGCGGAAAATGGAGCTTGCCGGATTGCGCTCGCATTTTATGTTCGGCGCATTTGCCGAGCACGGTGAAACCCGCGCCGCCCTGGCCGCCCTCGCAATACAGGAAGCACGCCGAACGTCCATCGTCTCGGGAACGGCTCAAATCTCTTTGATTGGAGATCATCCGAACGACATCCGAGCGGCCCGGGCTAACGGGATCCGGTCAATCGCGACTGCTACGGGTCTTTCGACACGTGCGGAATTGCTAGCCGAACATCCTGATATCCTTGTGGATGACTTAACCGAACTCGCCCTGGAACAGCTTCTATAAGCTCGCTGCAACCGTTAGATAACCGTTAGGTATTTACCGAAACAGTTCGGTTCGACTGATGGTCTAGTAGATAAGGGATATGCCGGGCGACGCTGTTTCGAGCCTCCGCTCAGAATCGGAAGCCGCGCGCGCATACTTACGTCGCAAACAGCCTTGAAAACCAGGCCCTGATGAGGACTCGTTGTATTCTCCCGTGGTGGTGTGTGGCGCGATTATCGGGCGGGTGACAGTCAATTGAATGCACGACACTAAGAAAGGCTTTTGGAACGCTTGGCGGGACCGGCTCTCGGCGCTTCGCAATATGCCGCCGGTGTTGCGAATTGTTTGGCAGTCGGGTCCTTGGGTGGTGGTCGCGGGATTCAGCGCGCGCGTGGTTGTTTCCGTCCTGCCCATCGGAGTGCTCTGGATTTCGGGGCGAATTGTCGATGCGGTGAACAGCGTAGCCACCCAGCACCAACCGCTTCCGTGGTTTTTCTGGTGGCTGGTCGGCGCTGAGTTCGCGCTGGCGGTGATCGGCGGTGTTTCGAGTCGCGTTATTTCGTTTTTCGACACGCTTCTGTCGGATCGATATTCGCGGCACGTTAGTGTGCTGGTTCTCGAGCACGCCTCTACGCTCGACCTGGCCACTTATGAGAACCCGCTATTCTACGACCGTCTGGAACGCGCGCGCGTTCAGGCGACCGACCGCCTGGTGATGATCCAGGCTACCGGGACGCTGGTTCAGCAATTCATCACGACCATTTCGCTCGCTGTCCCCATCTTATGGCTTTCGCCATGGCTGCTTCTTTGGCTCGTCGCGTTCGTCACGCCCGCATTCCTCGGCGAAAGCCATTTCGCGTTTCTCGGCTACGCTCTGAATTTCAGCCAAACGCCTCGCAAGCGCATGATGGATTACCTCCGTGTGCTTGGCGGCAGCAAGGAAGCTGCGAAGGAGCTGAAACTCTTCGGACTGCGCGATTTTCTGACGGTGCGGTTTCGCGCTCTTTGGAATGGCATTTACGACGAGAATGTGAAGCTGGCGCGGCGCCGCCTCGCAGCCAACGCCGCGCTTGGATTGTTGAGCAGCGGTGGCTACTACGGCGCCTACGTATACGTGCTCTACCGGACGCTACAAGGACAGATCAGCATCGGCACCATGGTTTTTCTAACCGGGGCCATTCTGCAGATTTCGGCGAACATCCAGAACATATTCACAACTGTTGCCGGCATCGCCGACCAGGCTCTCTATCTCACCGATTTGCTGGCGTTTTTCAATATGAAGCCTACGGTGCTGTCGAAAGAGAATGCATTACCGGCGCCCCGGCCCATCCGCCGGGGGTTCGAATTTCAAGATGTGTCGTTCTGGTATCCGGGAACCACCCGCCGTATTCTCGACAAGCTGGACTTCCGTTTAGAACCCGGCGAACGCGTGGCTTTGATTGGCCAAAACGGCCAGGGCAAGACGACCATCGTGAAACTGATCAGCCGGCTCTACGATCCATCGGAGGGAAGGATTCTGCTGGACGGCGTGGATCTGCGCGAGTATTCCGTCGAGGACCTTTGTCGTGAGATTGGCGTCATTTTCCAGGACTTCATGCGTTACGAGATGAAGGCTGCCGAAAATATTGCCGTCGGCCGAATCGAGAAGTTGGACGACAGGGAAGCGATCGAAGCCGCCGCGCACAAGAGCTTGGCCGATCTCGTCATTCACAAGCTAGCCAACGGATACGATCAGATGCTGGGCCGCAGGTTTGAAGGCGGAGTCGACTTGTCCGGCGGCGAGTGGCAGCGCCTTGCGCTCGCCCGTGCTTATCTCCGCGATGCGCAGGTTCTTATTCTGGACGAGCCTACGGCTGCGCTCGACGCACAGGCTGAATACGAAGTCTTCGAACGGTTCAGCGATTTGACGAAAGGCAAAATGACTCTGCTGATTTCGCATCGGTTTTCCACCGTGCGCATGTCCGATCGCATCGTCGTCCTCGATGGCGGCCGGATCGTCGAGGAGGGGCGCCATGACAAGCTGGTAGCAATGGGCGGCCGCTACGCCGAAATGTTCGAATTACAGGCATCAAGCTATCGTTGAAGGAGCGGAAATGGCAGGCGGGAGTGTAGTTAGAAACATCACGTGGTCGGGAGTTGGGCCGGCCGTGCTCCCCGAAGCGAGCGATTACGCGGCATTGTCTGCTCGCGCGAAAGAAGTCGCGGTCAGTTGGGTCACTCTGCCCCACAAGACGCGCTGCCCCGAACTTAAAAATCGATACGAGAATGCCGTTGGCACCCTGGCAGGACTGCAGTACGAACTTTCCTCGCACAAGCAGGACAATCTCAGCGAAGACCTCCGCTGGCTCTCGGATCATCTCCGGCTTTTCGCATCGGACGTCATTGAATTCCGCACCAGCATGAAGCTGTTCAAAAAGCTTCCGATCGCGCGCGCCGCCGATGGACTCGAGATGCCGCGCGTCTGGATGCTGATGCGCGGGTATCTGGAAGCGGTTCAATACCAGTTGTCTGAAGTTACTCTGACCGCCTTTGTCGCCGCCGCTGAAGAAGTGGAGCCTCTGGAGCATCGCGAATTATGGGCGATGGCGTTGATGCTGAAGCTCGTCATCTTCGAAGAAGCCGCGCGCCGCGGGCAACAGGCTTTGCAGGCGTTTCTAACGGGATCCGCGTCGCAGCGATCGGCGCACATGGATCACGTGATTCAAAGCCTTCGGCTTACCGGCGAGTTGGATTGGGACGAGTTGATCAAGCCGATCTCATACGTGAACGCGATCCTGCGCGAAGATCCCACTGGCGTCTACGCGCGCATGGACGAGATTACTCGCGAGAACTATCTGACGGCCGTCAGCGACCTTGCGGAGCACTCGCATGCGAGCGAAATCGAGATTGCGCGCATGGCCGTTCACTTAGCCCGCGAAGTACAAGCCGAAGATCCGGCCGACCGTGACACACTGCGGCGCCGGCATGTCGGTTATTACCTGGTCGATCGCGGCGTTAATCTACTTCGTTCCCGCATCCGCTACCGCCCGTCGTTCGATACATGGCTGCAGGGAATCTTGCGCCGATATCCGGATGAGTTCTACATTATCGGAATCGAATTCATTTCGCTAATTACCATCGTCGGCATTATCGTGCCTTACTCTCATGGTAAGTATAGTCTCGGCTACTTGTTTATAGTTGCCTTGCTGCTGCTCATTCCGGTGACTCAGGCGGCTGTTGAGTTAGTAAATTATTTTATTACGTCCGTTCTGCGCCCCAGGCCCCTTCCGAAGCTCGATTTTTCGGAAGGCGTTCCCGCCGACTGCAAGGCGCTCGTGACGGTGCCGACACTGTTGATCAATGAGCGGCAAATCCGGCAGCTCGTCCTGGATCTCGAGGTGCGCTATCTCGGCAACCAGGATGTAAACATTCACTACGCGCTGTTAACGGACTTGCCTGACACTGCCGAACGCGCCGACGAGCGCGATCCAAAAATCGAGCTCGCCGTTCGTCTGATTGACGAATTGAACAGGAAGTACTCAAAACTGGGTCTTGGGCAATTTTACCTGTTCCACCGCCATCGTGTGTTCAACCCGCAGGAAGGCGCCTGGATGGGATGGGAGCGCAAACGAGGCAAGCTGTTAGATCTGAATAAGCTGCTGCGCGGCGTTTACGATCCGTTTCCGGTGAAAGCTGGAGACATGGCCCTCCTCCGCGATGTCAGGTTTGTCATCACTCTCGATTCCGACACCCAGTTGCCCCGCGGATCGGCGGCCCGAATGATCGGCACGCTGGCTCATCCGCTGAACGCGGCCGTGGTCGATCGAACCCGCAAGATCGTCACGGAAGGCTACGGTATTCTTCAGCCGCGAGTCGGCATCAGCCTTCAGTCGGCTGGGCGCTCTCGCCTGGCCCAACTTTATTCCGGCCAAACCGGCTTTGACATATACACTAGAGCGGTCTCGGATGTTTATCAGGATCTCTACGGCGAGGGTATTTTCACGGGGAAGGGCATCTATGAAGTCGATGTTCTGCGCCAGGTGCTGGAGTTTCGCTTCCCGAAAAATACGCTTCTGAGCCACGACCTTATCGAAGGCGCTTACGCCCGCGCCGGACTGCTTTCCGATGTCGAAGTGATAGACGATTACCCCACGCATTACAGCGCGTACAATCGCCGCAAACATCGTTGGCTGCGCGGCGACTGGCAGATCGCCCGCTGGCTGTTTGCCTGGGTGCCGGATGAAGCCGGACGCCTTGTGCGTAACCCCATCTCGCTGATTTCGCGTTGGAAAATGTTCGATAATATGCGGCGCAGCCTGGTCGAGCCGGCAACCTTTGTGCTCTTCATCGCTGGATGGTTTTTCATGCCCGGCGGGCCATCCGCCTGGACGTGCATCATTGCCGGCCTGTTATTCCTCCCCGGTATTTTTCAGTTTCTCTTCGGGCTGTTCCGTTTTCTGCGCTTGCGCGAGGCGGCGGCGCTTCATGATGCTTTCCGCAATCTCTCGAACACCTTTGCCACCGTTATCCTGAATATCGTCTTCCTGGCACACCAGGCGTTGGTTGCGCTTGATGCGATCATACGGACCGTTGTTCGCAGCAACATCACGCGGAGCCGCCTGCTCGAATGGGAAACGGCGACGGAAGCGGAACTCGGGCTTAAGAAACGGACGCCCGTCGACACATACCTGAACTGGATGCCCGTCCTCGCCGCGGTGCTGGGGCTCTTGATGTGGCTGTTTCACCCGAAGGCCCTTCCGTATGCGGCGCCGGTGCTCGTTGTCTGGGCGTGTTCAAAACTGGTATCCACCTGGTTGAATCGCCCCCCGTTATCGCAAACGTATTCGATAAGCGCTTCGGAACGACGCCTGGCGGAGCAATCGTTCCTCAAGACGTGGCGGTTTTTTGCCGAATTCAGCAACGACCTCAATCATTGGCTCATACCCGACAACGTGCAGGAGAACCCGCGCATCGTCGCTGACCGTTTATCGCCGACCAACTTGGGATTTTTGCTGAACTCGCGTCAGGCGGCCTGCGCCCTCGGCGCCATTACCGTTCCCGAACTCGTAACGCTTACCCGAAGCACCTTTGATTCCGTCGACAAGTTGCCCCGGTTCGAAGGGCATTTATTCAACTGGTACGACAATCTCACGTTGAAGCCTCTTAACCCCTTGTTTGTCTCGACGGTGGACAATGGAAACCTGGTCGCCTCACTGTGGTCCTTGAAGCAGGGCCTGCTCGATCAGGACCGGCAGCCGATCATTTCACCGGCGTTGCGCGAGAGCGTTGCGGATGAACTTCAATTACTTCGGGGCGTAGGCGCCATCAACCGAAAACAAGTCTGGAAAATGCCCCGCGCCTCCGCTGCGGACGATAGCTGGATAACGGCGATTTTGAAGCAGCCAGATACCTGGTCGTCCGAGCCGCCGCGCCAGGCGGCAGGCGGCGAGGGCGCGTGGTGGCTCGCCGAGGTCCGGAAAAGAGTGCAGGCCCTTCGCCTGCTCGCCACCGATTACGCGCCTTGGCTGCTTCCCGAAAACGCCGTGCTGTTGGACGTCCCTCAGTTGGAACTGAAAGGCGCGGCGGCGAAACTGACTCCACGCACGGCCAGCGCCGTCTATACCCAACTCGACCGGAACTTGCATGCGGCCATACGCGCCGGGGCTGGCACGCCCACGCTGGACGCCATGGCCCGGGTAAAGGCGCTTTTGCCCGATTGCAAATCGAACGCCGAAGCGCTCTCCGCCAGTTTACGGGCGCTTGCCCAAAGAGCCGAGATTTTCACGCAGCAGATGAACTTCTCTATCCTGTTCGACCCGCGGCGCAAGCTGCTCACGGTGGGCTACGATGCCGGGGCGAATCAGGCGGAGCGAGCCTGCTATGACCTCATTGCGTCGGAAGCTCGCATTGCCGCATTTGTCGCCATCGCCAAAGGCGAGATACCACAGGAGAGTTGGTTCCGTCTCGGGCGTGCTCACACCACTTGGCAGGGTGAAACCCTGCTGGCTTCCTGGACCGGCACGATGTTCGAGTACCTGATGCCGGCGCTCTGGATGAATTTATATCCCCACACCATGCTCGATCGAACCGCCCACGCGGCTGTACGGGTGCAGCAGATGTACGCGCACAAATACCGGACTCCGTGGGGCATTTCGGAATCCGCATGGAGCCAACAAAACGCTGAGGGCCACTATCAGTATCTCGCGTTCGGCATCCCTCCCATCTCCCTGAAAGGCGGAGCCCAAGAAATAAATCGGCTTGTCATCTCGCCGTATTCGGCTTGGCTCGCCATGATGGTGAATCCCTCGGCCGCTCTTCGTAACTTGTCCCAAATGGCCCGGCACGGCTGGTCCAGTCCGTTCGGCTTCTATGAGTCGGTGGACTACGGTGTTCTGAAGCGCCAGTGGTTTCCGTGGCGCAAGGGTGTCATCGTTCGAATGTGGATGGCGCATCACCAGGGTATGTCGTTGCTGGCGATGACGAACTGGTTGGGCGACGCGCCGTTTGTCAACTGGTTCCATGCCGACCCGCGTGTCCAAGCCACGGAGTTGCTGCTTCAGGAGAAACCGTTGCGAGCCAAACCGCTTCCGTCGGTTCGTCCCGATTTGGCACGGCTGGCGCGTGTGCCCCGCCTGAAGAATTTCGGTTCCGTAACGGCTGTCCAAACATAATCGTCGCCACATTACCGTGAGGTAAGTACGCTGATTTTGCTAATACCGGAATAAATAAATTCGTAGGTTAACGCTGAAGTCAGGGTTCACTCCTTGTAAACTCACTGCTGACAACCGCGAAGCTACAAAAGCAGACGGGTTTTTCGGCCTTCTCCTAGGTAAAAAGTATTTGCAAAAAGTGAGTTTTCTGTTGAAATAGAGGCAACCTGAGTTTAGGAATCAGGTGTTTTGTTTGAACATGAAGAAATAGCGTTGCGAGTGTGAGCCGGGAAAGAGGGATGATGGCAAACGCAATAACGTCGGCGGTGGAACAAGCGACATTACTCGCGGTGAGCGCGGACCTGGGCGATTCCAAGGCGCTCGAAGCGATCCTCGAAAACTGGACAATTAAGCCGGTGCAAACGTGTGCCGAGGCTCTGGCGGCGCTGCGCCGCTCCAAGTGCGCGGCCGTCCTCTGCGAAAAGGAACTTCCCGACGGCAACTGGTGCGATCTCCTGGAGAGCTTGGCTCGCTTCGGGCAACTGCCGGTGATTGTTATGTCGCACGCGGCGGACGAAAGCTTGTGGGTGGACGTTTTAGCCCACGGCGGCTTTGATCTCGTCGCAAAGCCTCTTGATCCGGTAGAAGTGCGCCGAGTCACGGGGTGCGCTTCGAATCATAGCCATCCGCGACATGCCATGGCCCACGCCTGTTGAAGTATAGCCCGGCCTTACCCGAGCGTGTGTGAACCTGCGCGTTCTGTAAGCCGGTTTCTGTTCCCGCGATGAAGCGGGCGGCGACCATTCCTCTAGACCCACCATTGCTGATGGGCTCAAGCAACCTACCCGGAAGTCGTAGCGGAGCGGGCCGCTCCTCCTCCCCTATTTGGTCTTGCTCCACATGGGGTTTTCCCTGCCAGCCTGATTGCTCAAGCCGCGGTGCGCTCTTACCGCACCATTTCACCCTTACCGCCCGCAAATGCGAACGGCGGTATATTTTCTGTGGCACTGATCCGTAACGGGCCCTTTAAGAGCCAATCCCCGGCCGTTAGCCGGCATGCTGCCCTATGGAGACCGGACTTTCCTCCCGGCGGAAACGCAAGCGATCCACCCGGCGGTCGCCCGAACGCGCAGGAACCTTGATTATTGCATCTATTTACGGATGCGCGAAACTGAAGGGAGATGCGCGGGGAACGTGTAGGGGCCATGCATGCCTCGCCCGGCTCCATAGCTCCCAATTTGAGTTCTCGTGAAAACAGTTTTTGTACACAGTTTCGGGTGCCGCGCCTCGCAGGCCGACGGCGCCGGTATTCAGACATCGTTTGAGGATCGCGGCTTATGCGCCGTTCCGGATGCTGCTTCCGCTGATCTGGTTGTTCTGAATACCTGTACGGTCACGGTCAGCGCGGATGCCGACGCGCGGCAGGCCGTTCGCCGGATTCGTCGCGAGAATCCGAACGCCAAGATCCTGGTCACCGGCTGCTACGCCCAGCGCGCGCCGGAGGAACTGGCGGCTCTCGATGGCGTTGATTGGGTGGTGGGCAATTCTCACAAGACGCAGATTGCCGGCATCGTGCTGGGATCCCCCCGGACGGAAGAGTTCCACGGCCAGATCGTCATCGGCGATATCCAACAGTCGCGCGAATTTCTTGCCGCGCCGGTCATCGACGCCTACGGCGACCGCACGCGGCCTAATCTGAAAGTACAAGACGGTTGCAGCAATAAGTGTTCATTCTGCATCATTCCGTCCGTGCGGGGCCTCAGCCGGAGCGCGCCGCTCGCGAGCATTGTTGAACAGGTGCATGGACTCGCAGAACGATACCGCGAAGTTGTTCTGAGCGGCATCAATCTCGGGCGCTGGGGCAGGGACTTGCCGGGCGGCCTGCGCTTCCCCGATCTGCTTCGCGCGGTTCTGCAAGACACGCCGGTTCAGCGAATCCGCATCAGTTCGGTTGAGCCGATGGATTGGAGCGCTGAACTGCTGGAATTAATGGCTGGCCAGCCGCGCATCGCGCCGCATGTTCACATCCCGCTGCAGTCGGGCTCGGATACCGTTCTCAAACGAATGTTCCGGAAATATCGCACGCGCCACTACGCGTCGCGCCTCGACGTCGCGCACACTTTGATGCCGGACGCGGGCATCGGGGCCGATGTCATGACCGGTTTCCCCGGCGAAACCGATGCGGAATTTAACGAAACCGTCCGCTTCATCGAAGATCGCCCGTTCACCTATCTGCACGTGTTCACGTACTCGGAACGGCCCGGCACCCACGCCGCACGATTAACCGATCAAGTGCCCGTCAGCCTTCGCCGGGAGCGCACCGCCATTCTGCGCGATCTTTCCGACCGGAAGAACGCGGATTTCCGCCGCCGCATGGTCGGACGAACGCTTTCGGCAGTCACGCTGAGCAACGATTCCGCGCTAACCGGCAATTTCCTGCGTGTCCAGCTCGCCACGCCGCGTGTCCCGAACGACATCATCGACATCGAAATCGGCGCCGCCGGCCCCGGGCAATTGAAAGAGCACGAAATTTTACCGGTGCTTTCAAACTGACCTCCGAGTCACATGGTTTTTGGACGTTCGAGCATTTGTTTGTGGGGCAGGCCCTTGGCCTGCGCCGGGCGCCCCGCCCGGCTCCTCGACAATTCTGAAGATCCGAAGAGCGCAGCTGGGAGCCGCGCGCAGACGGGGCGTCTGCCCCACCAAAATTAAGTGACAGCAGTGATAGAATTGCTCCCGCGCAATTGCAGGTGAGATTCAGGCGAATTCGAGGGTTCAAGCAGCAATCAAGCACTTCGCGCGGAGGTCCTATGCGCATCAGTTTAAATAAAGGCGCTCACTGGCGGGCGACCCATGTCATCATGGCGGGACTGATCTGCGCGATCTCCGGCTCGGCCGCGTGGCAGGCTGGCGTGGCGCGCGTGGACATTACGCCTTCGCAGCCCGTCTGGATGGGCGGCTACGCGTCTCGCACCCACCCCTCGGAGGGTGTCCGGCAGCACATCTTCGCAAAGGCTCTCGCTTTGAAGGACGATACCGGGGCGGTCACTGTGCTGGTGACTTCCGATCTGCTCGGGTTTCCAGGTGAAGTATCCGCTCCGATCTTCACGCGCGTTCAACAAGAGTTTGGCCTTCCCCGCGAAAGAATAACGCTAAATTCATCGCATACTCACAGCGCGCCTGTCGTGGGAGATATGCTCTCGCCCGCGTATCCACTTGGGGATGCCGACCGGAAAGTAATTCGAGCGTATACCGCACACCTGCAAGACCAGGTAGTGGAAGTGATTGGTAAGGCGATTCGAAACCTAGCTACGGCGGAACTCTCGTTCGAACAGGGCTTTGCCGGAGTGGCCGTGAACCGGCGCCGCGTAGGCCACCGGGAATACCCGGGCCCGGTGGAGCAGGATGTTCCTGTACTGGCGGTGCGGGCTCCGGACCACAGCTTACGAGCAATCGTTTTCGGATACGCCTGTCACAACACGGTCTTGAGCGATTATCAAATCAGTGGCGACTGGGCCGGGTATGCGCAGGAAGCGCTGGAGAAAAGTTATCCCGGCGCCATTGCGCTATTCGTGCAGGACTGCGGAGCCGATGCGAATCCGCTGCCGCGGCATAGCGTGGAACTTGCGATGAATTACGGGCAGACGATTGCCGCCGCGGTAGAGCAGGTTCTGCAAGCGAAAATGCGGTTCGTCCGGGGCCCGCTAACCGTCGCTTTTGTCAGCGTGAATCTGCCATTTCAGAAATTGCCTTCACGCGAGGAACTGGAAAGCCGGACTCGCTCGAAAGACGCTCTACTTCGGAGGCACGCCGAGCTGATGCTGCAGATACTCGACCGCAATGGCAAGCTGCCGGACCATCACTCCTATCCGATTGAGGTTTGGCAATTTGGCAAGGATCTGACCTTCATCGCGCTCGGCGGTGAGGTGGTGGTTGACTATTCGCTGCGGTTTAAGCGCCAGTATGGCTTCGATCAGCTTTGGGTTACCGGTTATATGAATGACGTGTTCGCGTACATTCCGTCGCGCCGAGTGCTAGAAGAAGGCGGCTACGAAGGCGGCGGCGCGATGATAGCGTACGGCCAGCCGGCGCCGTTCACGCCGGACGTAGAAGAGATCATCGCGCAGGGCGTTACTTCGTTGGTGGCGCGCGTACAGCAGAAGTAATCTTGAATTTTTCGGCAGCCTCGAGGCGCTTGGCGTGCCCGTGGCAACTTTCGGAAGAACGCTAATCTCTCAGTGCCTTGGCTAGACAGCCATTAACTCTCCGGCATGGTTTTTAATTTTCCGCATCGCGTCGGCAATCTGGTCCATATCGCTTTTTCTTCCCAAAAACATATTCTGAGTGAACCACACTGCTTCGTCACATAGCTGATTATTCGCTGGACATTCATTGCGCGCATGCCAGTTTTTAAGAGCATCTTCCGGGAACAGCTTTTGATAGGATCGCGATTCCAAGGCGGCTTTCAAGAACGGTTCCTTGTTTAACGGAGAATATCCTCGCGAAGCTGGAATACCCTCGGCAGCAAGGGCTTTGAGAAACGTCGCGCGGGGTAGTCCACCGAACTCCGCCCTTCGATAACGAAGCATGTAAAGATGATAGGCGTTGCGCGTGCAGCCGTCATGCATCTGCGCCGGAACAATGCCTGGAATCTCCTTCAGCAGCGACGTTAGATACAGCGCATTCCCGGTACGGCGCTTCGATTGTTCCTCAAGCCGCGTCATCTGCTGTAGCAACAGCGCCGCCTCCATTTCGACCATGCGCCGGTTGTCACCGGTGCCTGAATATGCGAAATTACCACCCGTCGCCTTCAGCCCGCTTCCATTGTTATGAAACGTATAGCAGCGTTCGTATAGTTCTTCGTCGTCGGTTAGAATTGCGCCTCCTTCACCAGAGTTCAAATTCTTCGAAGCCTGAAAACTAAAGCAGCCGGCCTTTCCATATGTGCCGACCTTCCGATCGCGCCACTCAGCCAGGTGTGCCTGGCAAGCGTCTTCAATCACAGGAATTCCATGTTTACGGCTCACGGAGAGGATCGCATCCAGGTCACACGCCGAACCGCCCAGGTGAACCGGCATAATCGCCTTCGTACGCGGGCTGATTGCCGCTTCAATTTTATTTGCGTCTATCTGGAACGTATTTATATTCGTATCGACAAACACGGGTAGCGCATGTTGTCGCAATACTACATTGATCGTCGCGATGAATGTGTAGGGCGGAACAATGACCTCATCACCCGGCTCAATACCCAGGGCATTCAATGAAACGTAGAGCGCACTTGTCCCATTCGCTGTCGCGAGGCAATGCCGCGCGCCGGTCAACCTTCGGTATGCGTCTTCAAACTTCCTCGTTTGTTCTCCGTTGCCGCGATACCATTTACCGCTGCGCAGCGTCTCAATCAGCGCTTGCTCTTCCAATTCGCCCGACACCGGCCAACTTGGAAATTGTTCGGAACGAATCTTCGGGCCGCCGAGCAGTGCCGGCTTGTCCGCCCCACCTGCGCCCAGCGCAATTCCCAGCGCTGGAGTTGCCATCGTCAAGGTGGGCGTCTTAACGAGGAATGATCTTCTGGTCCACGAGTTCATCCGAAAACCTCAGTGTGCGAGAAAGAGCTGCATGCTTCCTCTCGACAGATAACCGTCATTCTATCTCCTGGCATCATTGTTGAATCAGGGAACATGACGAAAGCCAAACGAGATGAATCGGAGGCGCATGTGGATGCGATTCTATCAGGGCTTCGGCAATCGTGCTATTCTTTTTGCGCTGAGCAAGAGTGGCTTGAACAAATGGTAGTCCACTGGTCTTGTTTGAAACACCAGAGACTTCGACCATACGTTGCAGCCGTCAGTGACTTACTCTTGTCGTGATACACCAGGTCTGTAACAATTGCGTTGGGCAGATTGGCGGAAATGTCGACCCAAGCGTATTTCCCTTTCGTTGTCTCAACCTTTCCGCCGGGCGTGTGCAAAGCCCAGACTCCGGCATCATTTCCCACGAACATGTATTCACCGTTTTCATCCCAGGTCACTACATTGTGATGTACGTTTGGAAGCACAGCGTCTGGGGAGCCAGCGTCACTCAGGTCAATCCATTCACGTTTGCCGTCAAACCAAAGCACGTGCGGTAACGGGTGGTGCCTGCAATCGAAACCCATTAGTGTCGCAACGATTTGCCTTTTGTTGTTCGGGTGCGCCTCAATGCGAGTGATTGTGCGCGCAATTCCAACTATCGATCGTTCGTGCAGGCGCCTCCGCCACTCCATCGGTTTGGGATCGCGCTCACCGCGCTTGTCATTCCAACGATTTCCGCCGTCCTCACTCTTGAAGATGTTTCCTTTTTCCGTCCCCACGTAAATGAAGTTGGAGTCGTTGTTCGCGATCTCAATAGCAGTGATAGGGCTGCCATCCAGGTCGTCTGACACCGGCTTCCAGTCAACACCATCGTTGTTGGTTCGCCAGACACGTGTGGATCCTGTAAAGACAATGTTCGGATCATGCGGATGCATAGCGATAATCGCCATCCAGATTCTGCCTCGCTCCTCGTCGGTGGCGCCTTCAGGCGTGACCCAGTGCCAGCCGTTATCCCTCCGGTGGCGATAAATAACCATGTTTTGACTGGAGCCGTAGACGTGCAAGGGATCAAAAGGATCAAAGACGGTCCAACCGCCATCTCCTTCGAGAATATTGACGAACGGATGTTTGTTCTGCCCAGGTGTTTTGGTTAGCGTGGAGGTCGTCTGCGCGCGGTCTGGGGCTAGTTTTGGCGGCGGCAGTTCTATGACGGGTTTGGTTGAGACGTTCGTGATGCCTGACGCATCGAAATTGATCATTCCCGCACTACCGACCGTCGATTCAGCAAGTTGATACTCGGAGCTATTGAGCTGCAGTTGAGTGCGAAGATGCATACCCATAACCTGATCAATCCCGAGTTGCAACTCGGAATGAGATGGTACATAGCCAATTCCCGATCCTTGAAAGTCGGTCATGATCGAAGCGTTGTCCTGCGTTCCGCCGGCGATGATCAGCTTCGGATCGTCAGGCGACCCGAATGAAGCAGCCACATCGATGTCAAAAAACATCGTGATCTCCAAACCATGGGTAAGCCTTTTCCACGTGATCCCATCATCGGTGCTCACCTCCACGCCACCGTCGCCGCCGCTGTACAAGCGTTCCTTTGTCGGCCAGAGTAGGGCGTGGTGGTCTCCATGCGAGTAACCAAGAGATCCGGGCGCGGCAAACCATTCAGTTACCTGAGTCCACGTTTGTCCACCGTCGGTGGAGCGGTGCAAGTCGGTTGCGCCGCAGACTACAAGATCCGCGTCGTCCGGGCTCACCACCAGGCAGTTGACGTAATTTAGATTGCCGCAGGCCGCGAGGTATCCGGCGCCGCGCGAGATCCAGTGATCACCGCCATCAGAGCTCCGGAATACGCCAAGGCATCGGCCGTCGGTCGCGCCGACAAATGCATACACAACATTCGGGTCTGTTTTCGCCACCGCGAGACTGGTGCGGCCAAACTCACGCCCAGGCGGCAAGCCGCGCGTTAGCTGCTCCCATTTGTCGCCATTGTCTTTCGATCGCCAGATGCCTCCCAAGCCGAACGGGGCTGAGATGGCTGCGAAAATGACTTTCGGGCCTGAACAGCCCGCGTTCGCCAGGACGAGGGAATGGCATCGATAGTCGCGATCTTTGAAGATCTCTTCGTCGGGATCTAGCCCTAACTTACTTGCTGAAGCCTTGTTCAGCTTAAAGGTTAAGCGCTGCCATTGAGTGTCCGGCTTATTTGGCTCGTTCGAGAAGAAGATACCGGAACACCCAGGCTCGATCGAATCGTCTTCCTGTTCCTCCGCAAGGACCACCCCGCCAACCCAGGCACACCCGTCATCAGCGGCGATGGCGCTTATACGCCGCGGGAACGTCCTGTCGGCTTTCTTCGTCAGCCTCCAGGTTCCGCCTTCGTCTTTTGAAAACAAGCCGACACCCGGGAAGCTGTCAGCCGCGTCATACGCATGACCAGTTCCCGAATAGATGGTCTTTGTCTTTCTATCGATTGCCAGCGCTGAGATGTTGTGCATCACAAAGGTGACATCCGGTTCTTTAGGATCACCTGTCATTGGGGTCCAGTTGTAATGTAATTGGGAATCGACGCTTGTCTGCCAAAGACCACCGCAGGCGGCCCCTGCTATGAGGTCACCGCCAAGCCCGCTTGGGCTTATCAGGCAGGTGACCCGGCCCCCAATATTATCGGGCCCCAGAGACTGCCATCGCTCCGCGCAGTTTTTACGTTCTACCTGCTGTCTCTCGACGGCTTCTTGCCGGGTCGTGCTGTACCCTGACCTCAGCCGCTCGGTGAAAAGAACCGACCGTGTCTTGCCCTCGTCCTCCTCGAAATTGGTCTCTTCAAAGAGTTCTTCGGACGCAGGTTCTCCTCCCCTGGGCTGTTCCCGGCCGCGCGGCCGGTTGGTTGGATGGTTCGTTCCACGAGGGCGATTGGTTCCACGAGGCCGGTTGGTGCCATGCGGGTGATTGGTTCCACTTGGCACATAGCTCCCACGGGGACGGCTCGTGTCGCCGGGCAATCGCATCGTACGTGGGTTGAGCGGTGGTCGTTCATCATCATCATTAGCCATGTTCTCTGTTCCTTCCGGGGTAGGGTTGCCGGGTCACCAATTCAGCCCGAATCTGGCGAAAAACCAGTCGTCGTCACGCTTGCGCCGGAGTCGCAGTTCAGATCCTCGCAATTCGACGTCGCTTTTCATAACCAACTCTCGAGCGGCCATAAATTTCGGGTACTCTTTGAGCGCATCAAGCACGCGGCGGCGGCGCGGACTCGAAAGGTGCAAGAAGGCCATCCGGAGTCGATTGTGCAGCACCGTCCGCCAATCAACTGGATAGGGACTCCGGTCGCGGAACTCGTGCTCTATATCCACAGCGGGGATCACCCACAGCTCATAACCGAGCAGCCATAGCCGCAGGCTGAATTCGCAATCCTCCACGCCATAGCGGATCAGCATCCGGTCGAAACCGCCGGCTGTTTGGAAAACATCGCGACGCATCGCCATACACGCGCCGGGGAGAAGCGGGACAGGGTAGGGCGCGTTTCCTTTACAATTCAGCCACTCCGGATCCAGATGCGGACCACCGGGTCGAAGACCGAAGCCTTTTCGATAAACGGCCCGTCGCTCGGAAATACAGGGGGCTACAGCGCCGATGAGAGGGTCTTCCAACAGGCCCAACATCGGCCGGCACCAGTCCTTGGGGAAACTGAGGTGGGCGTCACAGAAGATGATTACGTTCCCGTCGGTCCGGTTCGCGCCATAGTTCCTCGCTCGAGCCACGCCTAGGCGTCTTCCGGGCCGGGCGATTCTTGCGAATTGTTTTGCGCGATGCAGGAAATCGGTTGAATGATCCGAGGAACGATCGTCAACCACTAGAATTTCGTGGTTTGGTGGAAGCGTGTCTCGAAGGTTTTCGACTGTCAGGCGCAGATTTAGCCCTTCGTTGTGCGTGATCGTCACGACACTGACTTTGGTATTTGCTTTGTTGCCGAAGGACATTGTTCCGCAGTTATTCCCTCTTGTTACGCGTAAACAGCGCTAAAAACGGGTCAACTTTTGCTAACTAAAGGAATGTGACGTTCCAAACAATTTACTCAAGAGGCGCCGCTCGAATTCAGGAACGCCAATAATTGTGTTGCGATTAGTTACCACGCCGTGATAATCATGTCAAGGCTTTGTTATATGCCTGGTTCATCCCCTCGTTTCGTCTCCTGCATTATGGCTACGCGAGATCGCCGCGAATTTATTCCTGAGGCCCTACGCTGCTTCGCAAGACAGACTTACCAGGACTCCGAGTTGATTGTTGTCGACGACGGAAGAAAATCTGTCGGAGACTTGTGCCAAGGTATACCGCGTGTTCGCTATATACAGCTCCATAGGTCGGCAACTACCGGGACCAAGCTCAACATCGGAATACAACGTGCGCGAGGCGACATATTGCAAAAAATCGATGACGACGACTACTACCATCCCGATTTCCTGAAATTGGCTGTGGCGCGGCTGCCATTGCGACCCTCGGTGCGAACGCTGGTCGCTTGGGATTGCTTCTTGGTTCTGCTCGCCGGGGAAATGCACCTTCGCCACTCCGGTCACGGCTGGGAAGCAGGCGGGACCTTTTGCTTCCATCGCAAGCTTTGGGAGTTAAAGCCGTTTCGCGATGTCGCAAAAGACGAAGATTACTGGTTTCTCAACGATCATCGCCCGTCAATCCGGCGGGTGTGCGCGGCGGAACATTACATGCTGGTTCGGCACGGCCGGAATACGTGGCAACTTATATCCGGCGAGGCAGTTGATTCTTACTTTCGCTCGCTACCACCCCACTCAAAGGAACTGGAGGCGGTCGTCCCTGCCGAAGATCTCGCGTTTTATCGTTCGCTACAGACGTGCGCCCTGTCTGAGAGACGAAAAAGGCCACATACCGATTAGATTCACTCAATGGAATATGGCCGGGATCCAGCGTGAGACTACTGGTCCTCGCGCGATCGTGTTGCGTTCTTCCATCCAGATATTGCCGGTCAGTTCACTCATGGAAAAAACGAGCCTGTCCTGGGTCGCGGACAATCCAATCAGATCCGGACGGTCTATCTTTTTAAGGGATTGGCGGGCAGTGTGAAAGTGCCGTACTGCAAACGCTTTCCCTTGTGGTTGTTTGGTAACAGGAGCGAGGCGCTGCGCCCAGACGCAGCGGAAACCGTCTCGTTCGGAAAGGAAGTAAAGCAAGTTGCCGTCCCGCGACCAGGCCACATCGCCCTCCGATTGCAAGCCATCGGTTATGGGAATCCAGTCCGCTTCTTTGGCGCCGTGTCCGTCCCGTATTGGGGAAATGAAGACCCTCATTTTAAAGGGCTTCGGTAGAGATGCGTGGAATGCCACCCAACGAGCGTCCGGCGAGAACCGTCCCTGGTAAAGGATGTGGTCTGGCCGATCCGAATGGACTAAAGAAGTGATTCGGTTTGAGGGCACGTCGATCATCATCACATCTTCAGGTGGGTCTAACGGCTCCAACAGCACCTTCTGCCCCCCGTCGGAAACGTCTGTGGGCGGGCCGCACCGCCACGCGCAAATCTTCTTTGTCGCGCCGCTGAGTCTGTCAACGCTAAACATATGGTTCTTATTGTTGACATAGACGACGGTATTCCCGTCCGGGCTGACGCGGGGGCGTAGCCATCTCGCATTCTGACTGGTCAGAGTTGCTTCTTGCCCGTTCTCACCGTCGCGAAGCTTCAAGGACCAGATGTTCGATCGGCACGCGATGAAGGCTAGTTCCGTTCCGGCGGCAGAGATCGAGGGAGCCGCGGCGTATGAAATGCCTGGCGTTAGATTCAATATCTCGCCCGTGACTCGCCCGGCGGAGTCGATCGGAAGGCTCCAGACATTCATACCGCCAACCAAGCTCGAGAAAAACATGCGCGTTAACCCGGTGCCTGCCTCACTCACGGAGGCGTGTAAATCGTGCGATGTTGTAAAGCTTCGACGAGTCGGAGGACCGGCCACCTTCCCGGCGTCCGAAATGGGAATTTCCCAGAGATTCGTCGTGTCTCCCCGCATGGCAGCGAACAATATGCGGTGCTGGCCGCCGAGCCATGTGATGGGAGTGATCCAGTCATCTCCCAAGGGCGGCTTAAGATCCTGCTCGTGAAATGAGTCCATCGCGTATGTTTTGACGGGAGGACGGCCGTCGAGAGACACCACCCACCAGTCAACGCTGACACTCGAGTCCTGTTTCGTGTCCGGACGGCCTAGGAGAAGCAGTCGTTTAGAGTCGGGCGCCCAAACCGGCCAGTATGTGGAAACCAGGCCGGTTTGCAGCGGTATTGCCGGCCCGCCACTGGTAGGCTTGATGAGGACTTGAGATGAACCGGGAAGAAACCCACCGCCCGGCATTCCCATCCAATAGGTAATCCATTGTCCGTCGGGCGAGTAGGAAGGACCGTATCCATCTTTCGCGATAAGTTGGGCGTTGCCACCGAACGTTGGAATCTGGTACACACCCCCGCCGTCCCGGTCGGACCGGAAAGCGATCCGCGTATCGTCCGCGGAGAAGGAAGGCGCGTAGTCGTCCGCGTCACTCCGCGTTAGAGGGATCGGGGTTGCGTCGCCGTCAACCTGCCGAAGGTACAAACGGAGATTGCTCTTTCCATTGCGGTCCGACGCATAAACGAGCAACTTACCGTCATGCGAGATTGCAGGATAATCGCTGAACCCGAAATCGCTGGTGATCTGTTTGATTTCACGCGACTCCTCAGGCGTAGTTGACCGGCGCATGATATCCGGCAGGAGCAGCAGTGCCGCAAGCACCACGAAAACCGTGATAGCCATGGCGAGTCGCGTTCGTGGCCAAGTGACCAGGTGAAATCGTCGAGGCGCCGGCCGGATGGTTTCCGTGCGGACCGGCACAAGGTCGACCCCGGCAGGGGGGGCCGGATCGATGACATCCGCTCGGACCGGGGCAAGGTCGGCTGCGACGGTCTCCACGTCCACCACAATCGGGACAAGAGCGGGACGAATGGCATGTACAACCTCTAAAGCCGTCTTGAACCTCCGTTCGGGATCCGGTTCCAGGCAGCGGCGAATCGCGCTATCCCATCGTGCGTCGAGTGGCGGTCGAGGTTGTGAAGGCGAATCGTCCCGCGCGGCGCGCTTGCCGCAAACCACCTCTCGGATGACCACGCCGAAGGAGTAGACATCGGAGGCGACCGTTGCATCTGCCCCCGGCCAAAACAGTTCGGGTGCAATGTACCCCATCGTGCCTGGAGGGTGGCCGTCCTCTGTCCGTGTGTTCACACTCCGAATGGCGTTCACGCTACGTGCAAGGCCGAAGTCAGTCACAACCACACGGATGGCGCCGTCCTCTTCGGCCAGCATGATATTGGCCGGCTTGAAATCGCGATGGATGATGTTCTTTGCGTGTGCGGCTGCGAGTGCCTCGGCCATCTGTTCGATGAGGGGGAAAGCCTCTGTAACAGATATCCGCCGGCGGCGGAGCAGCAGCGCAGCCAAAGTTTCACCCTCGACCAACTCCATGGTGAGAAAGCAAATCCTCGTCCCGGCCGCATCGTGGTGGCCTACATCATGGACCCGGCACACATGCCTGTTGGTGACATTTCGCGCCAGCTTGACTTCCCGCAAGAAGCGAGCAATATAGCGGTGGTCTCGAGCGATTTCGGGAATAATCGTTTTAAGGGCTAGTCGTTCACCCAACTCGTTATCGTGAACCTCGTAAACCTCACCCATGCCGCCTCGCCCGATGAAGCGTATGATTCTGTAGCGGTCGGCTAATACATCCGAATCGTTGAACCGGGGGGCGTCTTCCGAGATCAAGGTTTCGGCCAGGAAGTCGCTTGCCTGGTCATCATTCGCCACCAACTCCTCCACATCTGCGCATAAATCCGGATCGCGATTCTGCAGTTGCTGGAGAGCCACAGCACGGCCTTCGGCATCGAGATTGACGATGCTGTCGAACGCGGCTTTAACTTGCTCCCACCGCTCCGATACCATGGGACTCCTTACGCAATCTGCCGTATAGCCAGGCGCGCGCTATTCGCCACTCGCGCTTCACAGTTCGCACATTTATGCCCAGGGCGCAGGCGATCTCCTCCTCTGAGAGGCCCGCGATGAAACGCATTTCCACAATGCGCGCCTGGCGGGAATCGATCGTCTCCAACTGCTCAAGGGCTTCATCCAGAGCCAGCAATTCCACAGTTTGAACCTCGACGCCAAGCGGAAGGTCAGTGAGAGAAATCTGCCGGTCGGCCTGAGGACGTTTCCCGGCTTTCTTGGCTCGAGCGTGATCGACGAGGATACGCCGCATCAGTCGTGCGGCTATGGCGAAGAAATGAGATCGGTTTTCCCAGTTGACGCGGGTCTGATCGATCAACCGGAGGTAAACCTCATGCACTAGAGCAGTTGCCTGAAGACTGTGCCCAGTGCGCTCGCGCAACATATAGCGGCGGGCTAGCCGATGCAGTTCTTTATAAACGGCATCGAACAAGCGCTCTTCGATAACGCGATCGCCATTGCCCCATGCGAGCAGAAGTTCCGTGACTTGGTCAGCCGAGGACAAGGTAACACCTCCTCCCTGCTTGGCGGTAAGCCAGCCATAAGTCTGGCTTCATCCATTGACTACCCGATAACTCGTGGCGTAGTCAGCCTCCAGGCGTTCGCTTATGTGGAGATTTTAGCTCAGTTTTGTCCCTAATATGCAGTTTTCTCCGCGCCATAGTGTACACGCTTCTGAGAAAGCGATCAACGGTGGCGAAGTAGTTGGCTCGAAAGAACCAATTCCACCAGGAATGTTGACGAGCACACGCTTCTGAACTCGCCCTAACTGGTTTTTGAAAGGACCAATCATGAAAAACTCTATTCTGCACGTTATGAAAGCATTTAGCGCCTGCGCTGTCCTGGGTGTTTCCAGCCTTGCGGCACAGTCCCACAACTTAGTTGCAAACGTACCCTTCGATTTTACGGTTATGAACCAACACTTCGCGGCCGGTACGTACACTGTAACAAGCGAAAATTCTCAAGGCCCGATCCTGATCCGCGGCAAAGAAAACGGAGCGGCAATGTTCGTGCTAACACTGCCGGCCACTTCTGGAAAAACCCGTGCCGACGCAAAGTTAGTCTTTGATCGGCTTGGGAGTCAATACTTCCTTAGAAACATTTGGTACGCGGGGACGAACGAGGGCCAGCAACTGAGAATTTCTAAGGCCGAGCGGGAACTGGCCCAAAATTCGCAAAAGCCAGAACAGACCACCCTGGTGGTTGTGAACCGTAAACCGGACAAGCCACGTTAGTAATGGCTCTGTTCACAAAGACACTTCCGGCGAAATCATTTCGCTTCAGGCGAGCGGCAGCTTGAACTCCAGCAGTTCGGGCTGCCGCTCAATCATCATGAACAAGAGCACTCGGAACGGCGCCATCGAAACGAAAAGAGGAATACGAAGTGGCGGGCTCAAGTAATCCGCAGGAGTGTGGTCCGAGTTACATCTTCCGTGGCCACGCGGCCAAACCGATCGCGAAGATAGCCACAAAGTCGAGATCAGCGATCATCGAGCTTCATTGTAAGTAGGTCCGGCTTAAAAGCTATTTTTGTGATGAGGCGAGTACCAGAGCCGAGAAACAGTGTTTAATGGCTCTAGAGGCGTTGCGAAGGTTGCAGTAGGAGGAGAAGACTATGCACGAGGTTTTGCCCGTCATGGCCGGCGCGATCATCGGTTTACTTGTTCCATATCTTCCGACTCTACGTTGGCGAGTGTGGGCATTGATCATCCTGAGCGTGGGGTGCGGCGCGGCCGCAAGCTGGATCAGCGGCGAGCTAGCAGTTAGCGTGGGATATGTGGCGATCGACACTGCGCAGGTCTCGGTTGCCGCCTTATTGATGTGGACGCTTTCCGCGCGGTGGCGCCGCCGTGCCGTCTCACGACAAGAACGTCTGAAAGCCGCGTCTCGGTAAGTTAGTAACGGTTACCATCGAGTAGCAGCCACGAATCTTAGCCCGGGATCTCATTGGCAGCTTCCGGGCCACACTGCGCAAACAGCGAATTGCCTCTCTCCCGGCTACTGCCCCGCCGACACTCGCGGCCCTACGTGAGTTAAGTCGATCGGATGGAAACCCAATTTCAGCGCGGGCGATCCCGGCCGTAATGAAAAGTCGAAATTGCTCACATTCACAAAGAGAGGATCCGCAATGATAGATCCCGCATCTCGGCCTGCCGCCTTCCATTGCTCGAACGATTGACCTGCGAACAGAATATTCCTTCCTCGGGTATCGAAGTAGACGTTATCCTTCATGACATATTGATCGCCGGTCCAGTTACTGCCGAGCAGCCGGCCCTCGTCGAAGTACACGATATTCCGTTCGAAAGTGAACGAGAGGTGCGGTTCCGCGCGTGTCCGCATCAACTGGTTCTCGCGGTTGAACGCCCAGATGTTGTTGCGAATTATATTGTTTCGACCATAATGCTGGTGGAAGCCGGCGCTCTTGCAGTCGTAGACGATGTTGTTTTCAATCAGCATCTCCGACGAGCCTTCATCCGGATAGATGCCCCATCCGCCATAGGTAAACGAAGAGATGCCGTGGATCAGGTTATTTCGAATTCGCGTTCCCGGCTGGACCCCCAGAGTGTAGATGCCGCCCATATCGCTTAGCATGTTCTTGCCGATGTCGTGGATGCAGTTATACTCGATCACGTTGCCCTTGGATTGGTTCGGTCCGTAGCCCCAGGTCCATCCCACAGAGATCGCGGTATAGAACAAATCGTGAATGTGATTGTGGACGATTTGGTTGCGGCCGCTTTGCAATACCCAAACACCTACGGCCGGCGCATAGACCAGCCCGAGGTCGTGAATGTGGTTATCGGCCACAACGTTGTCGTAATTCTGCTCATCGTCGTCCGGAAACTGCTTCGGTTCACCGAGTTTGATGCCGCCGCCGCCGAGGTCGAACAGCTCCGAAGCCAGCACCCGAGTTCGCTTCGATCCGCGGCCGAAAAAGATCGCGTAGCCGCCGGAATGCGCCACGGTGCATTTCTCGATTGTGGTGTCCAGCGCTCCGATGCCTTCAATCGCGGCGGGCGCCGGTACCGCCGCTTGAGTATCGGCATAGCCCTTCGAGTCCATGCTCCAATCGGCATGCTCGAACTGTAATCCACGGAAAGTCACGTTTCGGACGAACTGGCGCTGCTCAGGCTTACCCTCCAGGCGGACCAGCTGCACTAATACCGCAGCGATCACTTGTTCGGTTTCCATATTCTCGCCCGGCATCGGCCAATACGAGACCACATGCGTGCTCTGGTCTAAATACCACGCGCCCGCGGAATCGAGGCCGTCGGGCGCGTTTTCAATGTAGTAGCGGGCGTCGACCTCTTTGTTGGAGGGACGCGGGTCCAGCGTCAACGTCGCCAGATGAGCGGTCACATCCACGCTTACGATAGGCATGCGAAAGTCGGCCCACGCGAGCAGACCGATTACTTCGGCCCCGGTTTTCGCCCATTGCGGCCTAATATCGTTACCCCGGTAATGCAGACGGAGGGGCTTGCCGGTTGGACTGGCGCCATCCATGCGATAGAAGCCGTAGTTGGGCGTCCGCGCCCGCTGAGCGCGGCGGCCGCTCACAAATAGCTGACGGAAGTAGGCGTCACCGGCATCGGCCGTCCAGATTGAACCGGAGCCTTTCTTCCACCCGGAAATCACGCGGCCTCCACTGATCGCAGGCCGGGCTCCGGGCGCGGCTTCCCAAACGGTGTTGGAATCTTTCGGCGTCAGCACGAGTGTGTCTTTCAGAAAATAAACGCCATCGCGGATCTCAATTTTGATCGTTCCGTTTGCTCCCTGGCGCCGCTCGGCGCGAGCGGCATCACGCGCCGCGGCAAGAGTTCGGATGGGGCCGTCGGGCGAAACGACGATCGTCTGTGCAACCAGGCTCGATGCGCACAGCAATAAGAGAGTTGGCGCTTTCATATACTTTCCTCGCTCTGCATCCTAACAGCCTGACCGCGCCACCCTTGATCGGGACTACGTCTCAATACGCGTCGTAAGAGGCAGCCGGCAGTGCGCGGCTCTGTGGATAGGGGCGCATTCGCGCGATTCGCTGCAATTCGGTGGTCGGTCTGGCACGGGCAGCCGCATCACCGCTAAGGCTCCCTTAGATCCCGGTGTGCCGCATTGAAGTGACAGATTATGAAACAATGCGGCGATGAACCAGGAATGTCGGCAACCTCTTGTTTACCGGAGACCCCTCAACGAACAGCAAGGAGCCAGGCACGGGATGCGCAGATCTTTCTGGGTAATCTTCGCCATAGCGGCGCTAATGCTGCCGGTCTCAGCGGCGACGCTTCCGCCCGTTCAGATCGATGTGAACGCTGGCCGGGTGGTCCATACGATGGCCGGCGGCGCTGGCGCTTCATGGCATGCCATGGGACCGGACGCATATTGGTACAAAGGCTTAAATCGGAATAACCGCAATGCGCGCGGGAGCGGCTGGGGAGGTAATCCGCCGCTCGAATATAGCGCGGCGTGGAACGATTTACGGAAGCACGCCCGCTGGCTGGGACTCGACTTCATACGGGTGGAGGTCTCCATGCGTATGTACGAACCGGAGCGCGGCCGGTTCGATTGGGAAAACGATGAGATGCAAACTTTGTACAAGATACTCGACATTTGTCGTGAGCTTCATGCCGACGTGTTTTTGACCGAGATGTGGCAGGATGTCGACTGGAACGCTTTCCCAGCGGCGGGACGTCTGCAAAGCGCGCCAAGGTCAGTGCCCGATTTCGCGGCCGGCGTCGGCGCATTGTTAGAACACCTGGTCAAGGACCGTGGTTACAACTCGATTCGTTGGTTTTGCATCACGAACGAGCCTGGGATGGACTGGGGGTGGTGGAATGGTCCGGACGGCCATCCCACCACAATCATTCCGGCTTTACACGCGGTCCGCTCCGAACTGGACAGGCGTGGCTTGTCGGGCGTTGCTTTATCGGGGCCCGATTGGAGCCTCTACGACCAGCACCCCGAGTTTGATTTCGCCGATAAATCGCTAGGCGCTCACGATGCGCACGATTACTCGTTTACAGCGGACCCGGGCATGGAACATCTGTGGGCGGAACGCGCGCACGCGCGCAGCATCCCGTTCTTCCTTTCCGAGTTTGGAAGCTCGGCCGGCGGCGATCCGTCGAACGATCCGGCAACCACAAGCCCTGCCAGTTACGCCAACCAACTTGTGAACGCGGAAAAAGTGATCGCTGGTTTCAACGCAGGCGTGGACGGATTCAACCGCTGGAGTTTTACCAATCGCGGTGATCTCGACGGCGCGTGGCAACTGGTGCGCACGTTCGATCCCAAGAAGTGGGATTACTTTAAGCATGTGACGCCGGAGCCGGTCCCGTACTACAGCTATGGAATTTTGACACGCTTCATGGCGAGCCATTCGGCAGTGCTCGAAACACGTGTACTACAAGCGGAAGGGATAACGGCCGCGGCGCTCCGCAGCCCGAAGGGTAATCTGACCATCTATGTCCTGAACCGCAGTGGGGCAACGCGACAGCTAACGATAGCCGTATCAGGTCTGGAGGGATCGCACACGCTGCATAAATACCAAGTGGAAGGCGGGTCAGTTGGGAAACCCGGTTATCAGATGAACCCACTGCGCTCGTTTGGCATATCGCCGGAATCCGGTCAAGTTTCGGACGAACTTCCTGGACAGAGCATTACCCTGTATTCGACCTATAAGCTGATGGAAGATGACCCCGGAATCACCGCGGAAGACGCTTACTAACGCCCATAACCCGCGAAAGCGAGTTACGGCGCGCCGGCGGTCGCGTGTTCATTTAACGCGCTTTCGGCCCAAGCGACCACACCGTTCCGCAGAGTTGCGATGGTCATTCGCGTCCGGTCGTGGTGTATGAAATAGTAACGCTCGAAAAGGCGCCCGTCTTCCACTCCGGAAACGCGAACCGTCGGCTCTCCATATTTGGCAATGATCTGAGCGCGCGTGGCGCCGGCGGGAAGATCGGCAGGGGTCGGAAAGGGAAAGCCGGTTGGCACATCCACCTCGACTATCCCAAGAGGGATGCCAAGGTCACGATCGGTGCGCGCCGCGTGCTTATGAATTGGAGGCGTGGGCGTTGGCTTCGAGGCAGGCGGAGCAGGTACTGTCGGCGACTCCGTGCTGGGCGGCCTGAAAAAGCCCAATCCCGATCGCGGAATCCATTTGTGGACCGCCCATACGCCCAGTCCCAAAACCGCGACGGCGAGTGTCATCATCAGGAATTCCACGGCGCGCATTGGAACTATACCTCGATTGCCTTTGCATCGGAACGTTGATCGTTTTCGCGGTTGCCGGGAGGCGAATTCTGGTTCGTCAGGCTTAACTCCAGTTGATCGCCCGGTCTGGTGTCTGTCCTATCAATGGTTCCAGCGGGAAGTTCCAGCACCGACTGGGCCAGGAAACACATCGAAAGGCGCCATGGAGCGACTGAAGCCCGCGTTTTCCGGACTCTATTTTTGCGATCGAGGTAAATCACATCGATCGGGAACTTCATGCCGCAGGTATGAATGGATTCGCAAGGGGCAATCCAAAGCCCCTCTCCAGCAGCCAGCGTGTGACGTCCTAAAAGGCCTTTTCGTCTGGCAGTGCTGCTGGCTGCTACGTCCGCCGAATCGGCGAGGATAGCGGCGCACCGCGTTCGATTCCGGACTAAAAGCTTCGGGACGTCCAGTCCGGCGTCAGTCGGGTTTGCATGTCGCTTCGAAAGCAAAAAGCGAAATCCCATTGTGAGTTTTGCTCCTCTATTGAGGCGCCGGACCCGGGCCGGCTGAAGGAACGGGCGCCGAAGGGCCTGCCGAGGGCATCTGCTGCATTCCCGAGCCGTAGCCGCCGCCTGAGCTTGAACTGGAGCTGACGGCGAGCGGTTTCTCCGCCTGAAGGCTCTTGATCAGTGCTTCGACAGGCATGGTTGGTGTTGGGGGCGTCACAGGCACCGGGCCAGTGACGTTTACTCCGGGCGTCGCCATGCTGATTCCTGAATTCGGAGGCAAAAACGGAACGGGATACTTCAGTTCCGGAATATGTTGTCCCGCGGGAATGGGCCGTACAAACTGCGGTGTCACAATTACCATCAGTTCGGTGTTCTGCTTGGTACGTGTTCTCGATTGAAAGAACTTGCCGAGGATGGGAATGTCTCCGATGAACGGAACTTTTTCGAGAGTCTCGGTTTCGCGGTTATCGAGAAGGCCGCCAATCGCGAAACTCTGGCCTTCGGATAGTTCGACTTCCGTGTTCACGTTCCGCACCGATATGCCTGGAACGGTGAAGCCTGAAACAGTCACGCCGTTCGTATAATCGAGCGCGCTGACCTCTGGCGCTACCTGTAACTGAATCGTTCCCCGCGGGGTAACCGTAGGAATGAAATTGAGCCGCACACCAAATTCTCGGAATTGGATGGTGACCGCGTTTGTGCCGCCTGCCGATGAGCCTTGCACAACTGGGTAAGGGAATTCGCCGCCTGCAAGAAAACTGGCCTGTTTTCCATTTTCGGCAAGCACATTTGGTTCGGCCAGTATTTGCAGCAACCCTTTTGCTTCCAGGGCCTGAATTGTGGCGCCCAGATTTAAGTCGGGACGGAAGAAGAACAGATTCAGAGCATTGGTAAGTGTAGCGACCCCGGATTTGCCACCCACTTTGCCGCTCGATCCTCCGGACGAATCGCTCGTGCTGCTTCCCACCAGGGGCGGCGAAAATTGTTGCGTGGTCGCCGAGCCAAGCGTGTTTGTCGCGCCCAAACTAAATAGGTTCATGCCGAGCTGGTTGCTAAGTGTGCGGTCCACACTTGCAAAACGTACTTTCAACAAAATTTGCGGTTCCGGTTTCGGAACATCCACATAGAGCAGATTGACTGGCTTCCCGATTGACGATGCAATTGCGACGGCACGATCCGAAGCTGCCAGATCCTTAACGGTGCCGCGCAAAAAGACCAGATCGTTCTCAACGCTCAAACTAATCTTCTGTCCCGGGAACTCCTTCTTCATTTCCCGGCTGACCGCTTCCAGGCGATTGTCGGAAGTAAAGCGGCTGGGCCGCACGGTTACATCGAAGAACAGTTTGCCTCCGCCCTGTTGCCAAATAATCAGACTGGTCTCCCCAGCCTTCTTGCCATTCACGAGGACTTCGCGCGGGCCCACCGCGGTCGCGTCCGCCACATCGCCAAAACCTGTCGAAACTCTCTCGATCGGAACCTCGCTATCGACTAACACCGATTTACCAGCCGTTACAAATAATTCGTTAGGCGACTCCGCAGTGGTCTGCGCCGCCGGTTGGGTCTGAGCTTCAACTACGGGAGTAAATGTTCCAGCAATTAACAATGCTGATAAAAACGTAATAGCGATCATGTCAGTCGCGCGCGGCTGAATGTTCCTCACTTGTTGTCCTCTGGGGAATCGAACTTTTCTTGTTTGCGGGTAGCGCCATTCATGACTTCGATCAGATAAATGCGGGGTTCAGCCGGTTTTGCCGCGACCGGCGGCGGCGTTCTATGTGAAACTACATGCTGCGGCTCCGGCTTCGGCGCGTTGGGATCGGCGAATAGCTTTGCCATGGCGCTGCCCGGGGGCGTCGCAAGCTCGGTGTCGAGAGGATTTCGCAGCACGAGCTGGATGCGAGTTTCGTTGCTCGCGAGACTGAGTAATTCCGCCTGCTTGGGAGTCACCAGCAGGTTGACAACCTGCACCTGCACAGGTTTGCCTTCGTTGTCTTTTTGAATGTTCGCGCCCGCCGAGAGCACCGCAATGTTTTGCAGCAGCGTTCGCACTTTCGGCCCTTCGGCCGATGCGCCGCCAGGCGGGTTTCCGGAGATGAGGACATCCACGCGCATGCCTGGCAGCACAAACCCGGCAACACCCACGACGTCATTCACTTTGACGGCGCAGGCTCTCATTCCTTCCGGGATCGTGGCCGCCAGACCGCCGCCCGAACCTACCGGCGCCAGCCTGGCATCGTACACGGGCTCTCCAGCATACAGCATCGACGTAACGCCGCGCCCTACTACCGCTTCCAGTTTGGTATTGACGCCCTTTGGCGCAGCTCCGACCACCTCGCCCATCTTGAGATCGGTGTCGCGAATCAATGTCCCGATTTCGAGATCGCGGGCCGCTACAACAACCTTTGTCGTTTGGGGATGCGCCCGTGCGTTGAGCTGGGTTCCCATCACGCGATAGACGATATAGCTTGCGCCCGCCGCCAAAACGAACGCACACATGAGGATGACCAATAATCTTCGATTCATGAGGTGACAATTTTCCTCTCCGGCTTCCGCCAGGTCAGGCTGGCGCCCGACGATGGCCTACAGGGCAATCGGGCAACCAAACAGAATTCCGGGGATTTATGCCCAAAATCGGGGATTAAAGGAGTTTGTGGAACAAGAAGTGTGAACGCATGTTTACAGCAGACCGGGAGGAGTATATCCCGGTACACAGTAAGGAACGTCCTGCAGCAATGCCTATCGGAGGATTCCGGCTGGTCTGTCGATTGCTGTAAAGAATCAGTTGCGCGAACTTGGAAGAAAGCCGTCCGGTCAGCTCCGATGACAACGAATTCAAGGTGGCTATGCTCGCCTGAAAGGGCCCAAACGTTCTCCGCGGCCACGTTGTTCGTTGAGGCGCCGCCGGTAGGCAAAGGGTTGCCGGCATTCCTGGTCTCCCTGCTGCTCCATTGCGCCGTCGTTACGGTGTTGACCCTTGCGTTACACCCTCCACGCCGTAACTCAGCGGAGTTCATCCCGGGCAGATACACGGTTCGCCTCATCGAATTGCAGCCGCCCCGGATTTTTCGGAGCCCTGTTGCCGCGCCGGCGCCGGCGAAGACATCCGCTCCTTCGCGGTCGCGGCTTGGCGCCAGAGAGTCGCGGCTCAGTGCAGGAGAGAGCGCCGGTCCGGCAGTGGCGCACAGGAGGTTTAAACTTCGGGCGCCCGCCCAATTCCCGAAGGCCCGGCAGACGCTGGTGCAATTGGACGCTCCGCCTAAGCTGGTCATGAACATTGCGGTTCCGGATGTTCTCTTGTGGGCGCAAAAGATAGCGCCTGCTCCACGGAGAAGGCTGGTTCCTCCTCCGCTCAAGGAGATTCCCAAGCCGGCACGGACCTTGTTGGCGCCGCCGACGCTCGATTTACCGAATCAGGAAACCAACATTGCCGATATGCGCTTCGCTCCGCCGCTGGCGACGAATGCGCCGAAGCTGCCGGTGCCCCCCGCGACCACGATCCCAATCAAGGTCGACGGGCCGGAAGACAAGGGCGCTCAGCTTCCACAAACCGTTTCGACAAACTCCAGCGAGGAGAGCACGGCGCACGTACTCTCGATCTCCAGCATTCCCTTACGCGCCGACAGTCTTGTCATCCTTCCGCCTGCAAACCAGATTGCGTTATCGGGAAATGGGCAGGGACAAGGTAGCGGCGAAGGCGCAGGCGCCGGAGATGCGAGCGGGGCCAGCACAACCGGCGTCGGGACGGCGGACGGTACGCAAACCGGAGCGGCTGCTGGGGGAAGTGGGAAGTTAGCAGAAGGAGTGGGAAGCGGGCTTCAGACACTCGCCGGCGGCGCCGGCACCGCTGCACTTGGGTCTGCCGGTTTCGGAAGCGCCGGCGAAGGACTTGCGACGGAAGCGATGCATCGCATCGCGCGCGCGAAGGACGGGAAATTCAGTGTCGTAGTGATTGGATCCTCGGCGGCGGAGGCGTATCCCGATAGCATCGGGCTAATGACCGGAAAAGTGATCTACACCGTCTATCTAAAGGTCGGCTTGCGCAAGAGCTGGATTCTGCAGTATTGCCTTCCGGGTCCGGTGGAGCAGCAGCTTCGCGTAAAGGGCAGCGCAACCCAGCTCGATGCCCCGTGGCCGTTCCTGATGTTACGGCCGGACCTTGCGAATTCCGATGCGCTCATGCTGCACGGGCTGGTGAACATCGATGGCCGGTTTGAAAAGCTTGCGCTCGTTCTACCGGCCGCGTTTCCGCAGAAGGACTTGCTGGTTTCTTCGTTGCGGCAATGGGAATTCCGCCCCGCGAAACGAGACGGGCAGCCGATTGCGGTCGAGGTGCTGCTGATTATTCCGGGAGATACAGAGTAGGCAATTCGTCAGTGGATAAGGGCCACTTTGCGTATCTTAAGAAAACTGAACGGGTAGAGTTGCATATTGATGTTTGTAGTACCAACAATACTCAGTGCGCTTACGATGATTTCGCCTTGATTCACTGTACTACTGCACGGCGTCCCATTATACGTAATCAACTGGTAGTGGTTGGCATCGGCTTTCATTGTAGCAACGGTGTTCGTGATGTAAATGGTTCCAACCAAATCGAAACAGCCATTACCTTGGCCAAAAGTGTGGGAGTTGTTATTTGTCGTGTGTGCAACGGAATTGCGATCCTGGAAGAAGAGTATCCCGTAATATGGTCCACTCGGCGATGCGGGCGGACTTGCAGTTGAGATGCCTGCACCCATGAATTTAGCGGTGACGCCGGTATTAATATCAAATACCCCTGCATTGGTCGGATTGCCGGCAGGTCCAGTGTTGTAAATGACCATGCCGCTTCCCGTATCTGCGTCCGACGTGCACAGCCCGGCAGGACACGTAATAGCGGTGGTGTTCTTTAGCTTAAAACCGCCGCCTTGAATATAATACAATCCAGGCTTAAAGACTTCCATGGTGTTGTTGCTGCTCTCGTTGATGCCTCCGACATAGAGTCCCGGAGAATATTCCTTGCATGTCGGGAGTGTGCAACCTTCTGTTCCATTGGAAATGGTTCTTGTGGTTCCCACAGTCGTAGGCACGGGCGGTCCACTCGGAAAAACCGAGGCATAGGGATCCCCGATCGGTGAAGAATGCATGTATTTGCCCGGCTTGCTGCCAAGGGAGACAGAGCCAGGATTCGTCGTAGAACCTCCAAAAATACCGAAGTCCGCCCCAGTACCGGTTGTGCAGTTCCCCGAGTCAAGCAATCCCGCATGCGAAAGATCAACGGTTCCGCCTCCCGCATATGCACTGGGGTTGGAGGAATTGACTTGAATGCTCTGCGATGGGCCACCGCATATTTTGATTCCTGTGGTTCCATTCATGGAAAGCGCGTTTGCCATTGAAGGGTGCGTAATGACTAACGGAACCGGCGAGATCACGTTCACAATGCCCGCCGTTGCAGTCGCCCTGATCGTGGAAGCGGACGTACCAAGAAACCGTAGAAGTGTTGTGTTCACACTTCTCTGAACAGTTACTCGAAGCTGGTTCACTGGATCGGAGGAAAGGTCGACACCTATAGGCGCCGCTGTCGGAACGTCCACTGTAACCGTGTCGCCGGCAGTCGCGCCAAAGCCGTTCAAACGGGCGTAGGCGCACGGGGTTCTGGTGTCTGTCGTGGTGCAAGAAAATGTATCTCCAGGCGCAAGGGTAGTCAATTGCGTGCCGTCATAGATACTCATGATCCCAGCTTGCGCCGCTGCATCAGCCGCAGCCTGGGCCATCTGCCGCTGCGCAAATAGATGGGAGCCGTCCGTAGCCAGACCGACGGCGCCGATCAGAAAAATACCCATCGCTAGCAAAACGAGAACAGTGGCCTGCCCTTCCTCTCCCTCGCGCCTGATCATAGAGCCCTCAAAACGTAATTACTCCCTGACTTGTACTTCCAAGATGCACGTTTAACAAACTGCCGAAATAAGACAGCATCGGACTGTAGGTATATACGACTTTTACGGTGACCGTTGAGCCCGCTGTGTTTGAGGGCGAATATGTCACGGTGATATTGGAATCGGCAAGCTGGAGCGTACCCGCGCTCGCGAAGTTCTTCACTACGGTCTTGACATTGGCGTCGTTGCCGTTGCCGCTGGCGCCGGAGGTGAGATCGCCGCCATGAACAATCGCATAGCGTGCGCCTGCGCGCGCCGAGTTGGCTACGGTCGTGTAAACCAGCACCAGTCGCGCCATCTCAACGACCCCGAAGATGAGGATCAGCAGCATGAGGAGAACCAGGCCGAATTCGACGAGGGTGCTGCCCTCGGAATCTTTCAGCCGGCGAACGGCCAACCATTCGGTCATTGGATCATCCTCATATATGTCCGGCGATGAATCGTGGTGGGCGGCAGAGTTGCGCGGATTCCCAACCTTGGAAAGCTGAAAAGCTGAATCGGCGCAGTATAGCGGTAGGTGACATCGACTACGGCCACGGCATATGTGGCCGACTCGGGATCGGGAGATGTGCCCGAGCATGAGCCTTGCTGATAAGGTGTCGATAGTATGGTTGAGCCGTTATAAATGCAAATGTTGACGGTAGGACTCGATCCATTTAGCAGCGAGAAGACGTCGTTGTTTATGACAGTGTCCACCGCCGCGGTAGTTGCCTGTGCCGGGCTGCCGACAGAGGCGCCGGCGAGGACAGCATACTGCGCGCCAACGCGTGCGGCATTCGCAACCGTGATCCAACCGTAAAAAAAGGCGCCAAAAGTCACCATGTTCACGATCAGCAGAAACAACAGCGGTGTTATCAACGCAAATTCAACCAGCGCCTGTCCTTCGGTGTCCTTTCCCGATATCGCGTTCCCATTTGCGCTCTTCAGAATGCTCCGCAGGAACTTCTCCAGAGATTTGCGCTCGGCTGCGTTGCCGAACACAAATCGGACGCCTACTCCGTCACCTGCGCGGCGGGCAACTTTGCACGATATGTGTACTGAATCGGATTCCACGGCCGAGCCGTCCTGAGCGGACGCGCGCTGCAACACTATGCTGACGATCGTTCCCGGATAGAACTCCTCCGAGTTCGGCGTACACAGAAATGCGCCGCTCACGCTGATATCTTTCACGTCGCGCGCAACCGGTGCTCCGCCGTCCCAATAATAAGACGACAGGCCCGGCCGGGGATGCCGTATTGCACGTTTAACGCGAGCCGGCCCAGCCTGCAGCCATTTCAGAAATCCCATACCAATCCCTGTCAATTCACCCTGAGACACCGTTAGCTGTCACCTTTGCTTGTGTGCTTTTCAGGTGCTCTTCGAGCTCCTCCGGCGAGCAAATCAGTAACTCATCGCCCACCTGCGTCTGAGACGAGTAAATCGTCCGGGTTGGAAGCTCCAGAACACTCCGGCAGCTTGGCTTGATGGGTCCAATGCGAAAGCTACCCATCGATTCAACCGTGTGGATGACTTTGCTGTTTTCGTCCAGATAAATCAGATCGACTGAAAACAGAACGCCGATCGTATGAACTCCTTGCGACGGCACAACCCAAATCCCTTCGTCGTTTTTCAGACGAATTCTGCCAGCCAGCCCTCGGAGCCGTGAGAAATGCGTATCGGCCGCCGTGACGCTCAGGCTCAAAAATGATTCGCGCGTTTTGTTAAATACACAGTACCGGCTTGGCATATAGTCAATGTCTGGCGACCAAGTTATTCTGGCCGCTAAATCCTGTCCGACGACTCTCCTCGAAAGTTCGATAGCGCGGGTTCTCCTTCCGGCGCCTGGCGCTATCCGGCGCACTTATTAAAGACGTCCGCTCCCTTGCGGTCGCGGCTCCGTTCCGGAAGTCGCGGCTTGGAGCGCTGAGGGAGGCACCGCGACAGCCCGAGATGCCCCCGAAAATGGTCAGTCAGTCCCCGTAATTAACGAACGCGTGTTCGACGGCGCTGAATCAAGAAGAGCAGCACGATAACAAACAGCACGCCCGCAATGATTCTGATTAAGGTTGTAGTATCCATGAATTGTCCTTTTCTCCTTTAGCTGAAAAACTTCTTCATCGAATCCTGCATCACGATAATGGCCGGTCCCAACGCTACAATAAACAACGACGGAAAGATGAAGAGAACCAGCGGGAAGACCATTTTCACCGACATCTTCGCCGCTATTTCCTCCACACGCTGCCGCCTTTGCACGCGCAACGTGTCCGCTTGCACGCGCAGGTTTTTGGCCACGCTCGTTCCAAACTGATCCGCCTGGTTGATCGATGAAACCAAGGCTCGGATCACGTCGATATCGACGCGATCCGTCAGGTTTTTCCATGCCTCCGTCCGGGGCCGCCCGGCTCGCTGCTCCAAGGTAACGAGCGAAAGTTCGTCGCTCAATTCCGGCTGGCTCCGGCCCAGTTCATTTACGCTGCGTATCATCGCCTGGTCAAGACTCAAACCCGCCTCGATACAAATCACCATGAGATCCAAGAAGTCCGGCAATCCCAGGCGGATGTTCATGTGGCGCGCGGCAATTCGCCGTCCGAGCCAGAAATCCGGCCCGAGAAACCCCAAGGCCAATGAAAGCGCATATACCAGAAATGCATTGCCGTTCGCGAGCCCCGTGACGGTCACGAGCACACATAGCGTGAGCGGGACCAGCACCTTCGCGCCG
>JAICLJ010000193.1 GCA_025927575.1 Bryobacteraceae bacterium
TTTAAATTATTGAAAATGAAGCGTCTTTAGGATTGGCAATCAATGACATGATAGTACTACACTCATATTAATTAATAACCCGGACAGCATGCATCGACCGCCTCTTCTCTGCTATCGGCCTGTCGCGGCTTGGTATTCTGAAGTTGCTCGCGTCCTAACCTCATATGCGGCGATTCTCCGTCTTGTTTGCCTGCGCCGCGCTTATCCTCGCGGGGCTTGTCGCGTACACCTACGCTCGCCGGGCCGAAAAAGAACGGCGCCAAGAGCCAAAGCCCCCGGCACGTATTGACGATCGTTACGATGCGACGGCGACCGCATGGCACTGGGAAAAGGACGATCCGCAAACGAATTGCCCGATCGTGAAAGCGGAAGCCAGTTCTTTCGTCGCGCTGCACGACCCGTCCGTTTTCCAACTTGAAGACGTAAAGCTGCGGCTATACAACAATGGCTGCTCTTCTTACACGTACGTGCAGAGCGGCAAGGCCGAGTTCAATACCGCTTCGGGCCTCATGAGTTCTGACGGGGATGTCTCCATCATCATGAATGTTCCTTCCGACCGTGCTCCCGATGCCAAGGAGAATTCGGACCTGGTGCACATCCGAAGCAAGGGCGTGAAATACGAAACCAAGACAGGGAAGGTAGACACGGACCAGCCGGCGGCCTTTCAGTTTGCGCACGGGAACGGCACGTCCGTCGGCGTCGACTACGATCCGACGACACACCTGCTGCATATGAAATCGCAGGTTGCGCTGAACTGGTTCGGCAAAGGACCGCCTGAAAATGCCATGCACATTTCAGCCGGCGATGTAGTTTACGACGAGATCAACGGAAAGATCTATCTGACCCCCTGGTCCAAGCTGCAGCGGGGTTCCACGACGATTCTGGGAGCCAGGTCGGAAGTCACGCTGAACAACGGGATTCTGCAGGAGGTGGACGCGGCGAATGCCTCCGGTACGGACGAGGAGGAGAGCCGACATGTTACCTTCGGCGCCGATAAGCTAATCGCGCTGTTCAACGACGACGGCGACATGACGCAGATGACGGGTGAATCGAACGCGCGGCTTTCTTCAACAAACGACGCATCGAAGACGGTGGTTACGTCACGACGGGCAGAACTGCATTTTGATATCGCCAGCAAGACGACAAACGGCCAGGAACGGCACGACAGCATCCTCCATGAAGCGTTTGCCAGAGGCAATGCGGTTGTCGAATCCATTCCTTTGCCGCAGCCAGGCGTAGAACTGGCGGACACACGCATCCTCCGAAGCCAGGCAATTGATCTCACGATGCGGCCCGGAGGCCGCGATATTGAATCGATGCGCACGGGTGCCGCAGGCCAGATTGAGTTCAAGCCGAACCGTCCCGGCGCCGTTCACCGGACGCTCGACGCGGATAACATCCGGATAGTCTACGGAGAAGCGAATGCTCTAGAAAGCTTCCACGGAAGTCACGCGAGGACACGGACCGATAAACCCGCGACCGGAGAGAAGAAAGACGGAAAACCGGTTCCGGCGCCTCCGCCATCATTCACGTGGAGCGACGAACTGCTGGCGAAGTTCGCGCCGAAAACCAACCAAATGGCGACGCTTGAGCAGAAGGGACATTTCCGCTACGAGGAAGGGCTCCGGCACGCAACCGCCGATAAAGCGTTTCTTGAACAAATGATTAACAAGATCACGCTGACGACCGGCTCAAAGGTTTGGGACAACACCGGCTCCACGTCGGCGGATGTCATTGTTTTGAACCAGCAAAACGGCGACATGGATGCGTCGGGGCACGTCGCCTCAACGCGGGAGCCCGATCAGCAGAACGACGCCGGGAATTCGTCGATGCTTGACAAGAATAAACCCCTGCAGGCGCGAGCGGAGAAGATGGAAACTCGCGACAGCAATTTGAAGATTCGCTACGAAGGCCACGCAATCCTCTGGCAGGGAGCGGACCGTCTGCAGGCTGACGTCGTGGATATCGACCGCGATGCCGGCACCCTGCATGCGACCGGGAATGTGGTGAGCGAACTCGTGGACAAGCAGGATGACCGGGGCGCCGACACGCAGCCGGTTCTCGAAAAAGTGGCCAACACGCCCGGCACGAATCCGCACAAGAAAAAAAAGAACGGACCCGCGATATTCACGATCGTCCACGCCGCCGAACTGCTCTACATCGACGACGATCGCCTCGCGCATTACACGGGTGGTGCGAAGCTGGTCCGCGATAACATCACGATGACGTCGAAGGAACTGCGGGCCTATTTGACGCCTGACGATAGCAAGAAGAGCGGCGCCAAGAAGAACGACAGCGGTTCATCTCTCGATCACGCCATCGCGGATGGCGATGTCGTCCTGGTGGAAGCGGCGAATGGCCGCACGAAAACGGGCACAGCCCAGCATTGCGAATACTACCCGGCTCAGGACAAAGCCGTTCTAACCGGAGGCCGGCCCAAAGTAGTGGACAGCCTTAAAGGCGTCACTGTGGGAGCCAAGCTTACTTATTATTCAAAAGGCGACAGGTTGCTGGTCGAGGGCGGGCCGAAAGCTCCGGTGGTCAGCGATCTGTTGAAGTAAAACTGCCGCAGGCAAGGCGGCAATTTCGATAACGGCCGCGCCGAATCACGTCTCCAGAACGTGTTAAAACGGATTGGTTTGCCGGAGCGATTTTTAAGATGATCTTGACGCGACGAAATTTTCTTGCGTCGGCCAGCGCCGCGCTGGCTTCGCCTGCTTTTGGCGCCGGAACCCGCAAGCCCAATATCGTATTCATCCTGTGCGACGACCTCGGATATGGCGATCTCCACACATACGGATCGCAAATTCCAACGCCCAACCTCGACCGGATGGCATCGGACGGGATCAGGTTCACGAATTTTTGCTCCGCCGATTGCGTCTGCTCGCCGTCTCGAGCGGCCTTGCTGACAGGGAGATATCCAACGCGCGTAGGCGTGCCGCGAGTTTTGTTCCCAAAGGACAAGGGAGGCCTCAATCGCGACGAGACCACGATGGCGGACATGCTCAAAGCCCAAGGCTACAAGACCATGTGCATCGGCAAATGGCACCTGGGCCGTCCCGTGGAATACTTACCCACCAGCCGCGGCTTCGACGAGTATTTCGGCATTCCCTATAGCAACGACATGACGCCCCGCGTCCTGATGCACAACACGGCCGTGATCGAGGAACCTGCCAAACTCGAAACCCTGACAGCCCGCTACACGGAACACGCAGTTCGTTTTATCAACGAGTCGAAGGGCGGCCCGTTCTTCCTGTATATGCCACACACGTTTCCGCATATTCCGCTTGCCGCCTCGGAACGATTCCGGGGCAAATCGGGACAGGGTTTATACGGCGACGTGGTGGAGGAGATCGATTGGAGTGTCGGCGAGGTTTTGCGGGCGCTCAAGGCGAACAATCTGGACGGGAACACGCTTGTGATGTTTTCGAGCGACAATGGTCCGTGGTATCAAGGCAGTCCAGGCAGGCTGCGCGGCCGCAAAGGCAGCACTTACGAAGGTGGGATTCGTGAGCCCTTCATCGCGCGATGGAACGGGCATATTCCCAAAGGGAAAGTAACCGGCGCGCTCGCGTCTATGATGGACATCTTTCCCACGGTCGCTTCCCTGTGCGGCGGAGCGCTTCCGTCGAAGCCGCTTGATGGCGTGAACATTTGGCCTCTGCTGAACGGCGAGAAAGCGTCAGTGGAGCACAGCGCTTTATTGTATTTCTATGGATGGGATCTGCAATGTGCGCGCTTGGACAAATGGAAATTGCACATAGCGCGTCACAATTCTCCGACCTATGTGCCGCCGCCTCCGGGCGGGCAGCACAGCTACCTCCTGCCTCATCCGGAACTTTACAACATCGACGACGATCCGGACGAGAGCTACGACATGGCTCCGGAAAATCCACAAATTGTGGCGCAGATTGAAGCGAAAGTTCGCGAACTGATTCCTAGCTTTCCGCGCGAGGTGCAGGAAGCATATGCCGACGAAGAAATGCGGAAAGCAGATCCTTCCACTCCCGCCGGCGCGTGGCCTCGTCCGGCGAAGGTTTCCGAAGCACCAAGCGCTCATCATGAGTGAGCGTCCGAGATGGAACATCCCCGTATCCGGCTCATCGCTTCGAACTTGGGGGCGCTGGTCCTGAAACTGCCGGCCTGGCATCGTCGAATGGAGAGTCCGTCCCCAAATTTTCGGGTGAATTTCAGCCGGCAGCAGGCGATATCGATTTGGATGATCCGTGCCAAATCGGAGCCCGATCTGGTCCGAAATTCGTCTTTACCATTTTCGGTCACGGGAATTCTTACAAAATATCTCCAAATAATTGAGTACTTTAGCGTCAATCGACCATACGGTTGAGTTTGGCCGCTCCTACGCTCGTGCATGTAAAGGGGCTGTTTACATGCACGAACCAATCATCATTGACGCTCTGTGCGCATTTCTCCGGTTTCTGTTTCGCTTTTGACAATCTCGGGATTGACGCTAAATTCGAGGCCAAATAGGCTCGGAATTCTTTGGGTAATAAGTAAAAAGGTGGTAGGATTTTAACGAGACTTTCAAATTGAGTTAAATTCTGCCACTCTTCATCCGGCATGGCCGGCGGCTGGCCGGGCCGCTGGCGTGTCTGATTGTGTTGAGCGCATCGCTGTGGATGCGCGCGCTTCCGCAAGGTACGGGAGCCATTCAGCACACCTCCTCACAATCTAATTCGCTCACGTCGGCGTTCCAGGAAGCGGTGCGGCTGCGAAACAAGGGCCAGTTTGCGTCTGCTGAGGCGGCTTTCGGCAAAGTAGCGCGGCTTGCTCACGATCGCGGCGACACCAGAACGGAGGTTCGAGCGCGGCTGGACGTAGGGGGGTGCCAGCTTCGCCAGTTCGAATACCGAGACGCAATTGCGACGTATTCAGATGTTCACCAGCTCGCTTCAGACCTGGGAGATCCAAGGCTCACAGGCGCGGCGTTGTTCAACCTTTCCTCCGTTTACCTTCAACTCCACAACGTAGAAGCAGCGAGCGCCAGCGCAGCCGAGGCGCAGGCAGTCTTTGAGAAGGCGCACCTGTCCGATCTTCTGGTAAAGGCGCTTATTCAGATCGCCGCACTGGAAACCGATGCGGGACACAGAAAAGAGGCCAAGTCTGCGTATGAGCAGGCAATTTCGATTTGCCAGCAAGCGAACGATTTCCGGTCGGAAGCGCTGGTCGAAGACCACCTCGGCGAAACACTGATGGATGTCCACGACCTGCGCGGGGCGAAGCGAGCGTTGACGAACGCCTACCGTATCCGGCTCCTTCATCATGATGAGTTGCTTCCGGTCACGCAAGCCAAGCTGGCCGAACTCGAATACCTCGAGGGTAATGCGGCCGAGGCACTCCGGCGCCTGGACGCTACGTTCGCGACAAAATCACCTGCCCTGGCGACCATCCCTCGATATCAAATATTGCACCTGCGCGGCCAGATGCTGGCGGCATCACACCGCGACAATGAAGCGCTGGATAATTTCCGCCACGCAGTTGAATTGGCGTCGGTATGGCGCGAAGAAGCGCTGCCGGGCGACATTGCGCAGACCGGCACGGCTGGATTTCTGAATTCCGTGTACGCGGATTGCAGCGACCTGGCGGCTCAATTGGCCATTCGACAGCACAGTTCGGCACTAGCAGTCGAAGCGCTTCTGACACTTGCCCGTAATCGTGCGGCGGATCTTCGCGAGCATCGCGCTCTCGCGTGGCAGCAAAGCGGCCGGCTCCCGGCGGCGTACTACAAGCTTCTGGATGGCTTACGCTCCGCCGAAGCGGCGACGATTCTTTCGGAATCGGATGAACCCGGGAAGCGAACCACGAAGCTGCGCGCGCAATTAGCAGGTTTGCAGGTCCAACTCGGTCTGGAACCGGAAAGTTCGTCGGAGAAGCCGGAGAGAATTCGGTCCCAGCAAACACTTACTAATGTCCAGAAGAGTTTGGACAATGATGATGTTCTGCTCAGCTTCAGCCTTGGAACCGGCAGATCCTGGCTTTGGGCCGTCACTCGCAACGGGGTCTCCCTCTACAAACTCCCACCGTCAAGCGAGATCGAGCAGGCTGCGACCGCATGGACGGATCGGGTACGTTCTGGAGAAAACACAGTTTCGTTTGGCATCGCGCTGTCGCGCACCTTATTTGGCCAACTCCCGACCGCCATCTGGAAGCGGCGGCACTGGATGTTGGTGAACGATGCGCCGCAACTATCCGGCGTTCCTTTTGCGGCTTTGCCGACCCTATTGCAGAACAAATGGGGTCCCACCGGACCGCCACCCCTCATGGCTGCTCATACCATCCGTTATGTCGCGAGCGAATTGTCGCTGGCTGACCGGCGCACCAGAATCCCTGACGACGCGAAGTTCCTTGGTATCGGCGACGCCGTGTACAATTTTGCGGATGCCCGCCTTGGACCCTCGTTTCGACCGGCGTCTTTTCATGGTCGCCAGCAGTTGACCAGCCCCCTTGGGCGGCTCGTCGGAAGCGGCCACGAGCTTAGTAATGCTGTGTCGCACTTCCAACACGTTCAATTGCTAACCGGCCTTCACGCGACATCAGTAGACATCGCGGCCGCGCTTCACGACGATCCTACCGTGATTCACTTCGCTGTCCACGTGATTTCTCCGGCAGGTGAGCCCGAGAATGCGGCGCTCGCTCTCTCGCTAAGCGCTAATGGTTTACCGGAATTGCTCACTCCCGAGCTCATCGCGACCTATCGCGTGCCAGGGAGCCTCGTTGTGCTGAGCGGCTGCGATTCGCAGCAGGGCAAAACAATTGCCGGCGTGGGACTGACGGGTTTGAGTCGGGCTTGGCTGCTTGCGGGAGCGAGCGCGGTCGTCGCTAGCTCATGGCCCACGCCAGACGACGCGGGAGCATTTTTCAACTCGTTCTATCGCCATCTGATGAGCGCGGGCCAGACGACATCTCCTCTACCCGAGCGGGCCGCGTCGGCGCTCGCAAGCGCTCAGTTGGACATGCAAGCAGCTTCGGATTATCGGCGCTTACCCTCTTTCTGGGCAGCATATTCAGTGATCTCCAAGGAGTAATTATTTCCAATGTTGGCTATCCGCGATACATCTTCCTCCGGCACTCCCAGCGGTGTTGCTCCGCTCGATGCCGCAGTCAAGACTGCCCCCGCGAAAACCAGCAGCCAAGCGGCCGATTGGGCCACGCTTGTCGCTCAAATAAAAACCGGCGATGATGCCGGGCTGGAGCGCCTTTATCAAGTCTTCAGTCGAGGTATCCGGTACTATTTGTGCCGTCAGTTGGGACCGGAAGAGCTAGAAGATCGGGTTCACGATTCATTTCTGACAGTCGTTCACGCAATACGCAAGGGTGAACTGCGGGAGCCGGAGCGATTGATGGGCTTTGTTCGAACGATTGTGCGGCGGCAGGTTGCAACCTACATCGATCAGGCCGTTCATAAACGCCGCGATCAAATCGAGATCGAGCCCAACGTTACGGTAGTGGATAGCAAGGAGGACCCGGAAGAACAGGCGATCGCCCGTCAGAAAGTGGAGCTAATGAAGGCCGTGCTCCGGACTCTCTCGCCACGTGACCGCGAGATCCTGGAACGTTTCTATTTGAAAGAAGAACCGCAAGAACAAATCTGCCGGGAGATGGATTTGAGCGAAACACAGTTCCGGCTTCTCAAGTCCCGGGCGAAAGCGAGATTCGGAGAGATCGGGAAGAAGAAGCTCGCAAGCGGGGTATTCTCCGTTCTTATCAGAAGCCAGGCAAGTTAGATGTAAGCAGGTTGGATGTGATGTAAAAGAAAAGAGGAGGCCGGTTCGACCGATTCGTATGCAGGATGCTGTCTTAGATCACCCATCAGAAGACGTTTTGGAACGTTTTCTTTTCCGGAATTCGAGTCTGGATGAGACCGAAGTCATCGAAGACCACATTGTGGGATGCGGTGACTGTATCACACGATTGGAAGATCTTGAGGATTACGCGGCTGTGTTCCGGCAGGCTTCCTACGAGTTGAGCCGGGACGCGCGTCTGCAGGCTGAAAGGCACGCCGAAAGACGCGCGCGCTGGTTGACGCCGTGGAGATTCGCGTGGGCTTCCGCAGCCGCATCACTATTCATCGCAATTTCGTTCGTTCCGGGGCACTTGTCTCGCCAGAATGCGGCAATTCCCATTCGGGTTAGCGTCTCGGCTTGGCGCGGAGTGGATATCGCGAGTGTCGCCACCGGACATCCGCTTGATCTGCGGCTCAACTCAACAGACCTCGCTGCCGGCGCCGTAGTTGTCCAGCTAGTCGATTCCAGGGGGATAGAAATCTGGCACGGGCCGGCCTCTGTTCGCGACGAATCGGTCACAGTTTCGCTGCCCGCGCTAAGCCGGCAGGGCAACTACTTTGTGCGTCTTTATTCGGTGGGCTCACACAACGACACCTACGGAGATCTGTTGCGCGAGTTCGGTCTCCGGGCGAAATAAATCCCGCAAGGCGCCTCGCCTCCTTTGCCTCCCTAAGGATGGGCCCTGTGCCCCGAGGCCGTGAACGGACAGTCACCTGAAGTCCGCCGCCATTGGGGCGCACACCGGTCATTTCAAAAGATCACCAAACACGAGGTATTACATTGGTGTGAGGCCAAACGGGCTGATTACATGAATTCGGTTCACAGATGGATCTGCCGCTCGGCGTTTTGGAAGAAAGAGGTGGAGACGAAGATACTTCCCTGGACGCTGGACGGTGTTGTTCTAGGCTCGCGGGTTCTCGAAATCGGACCGGGTCCAGGCGTCACAACCGATTTGCTTCGTACCCGCGTCGAGCATTTAACATGCGTGGAAATCGACGAAGCGTTGGCGGAATCGTTGTCGCGCCGCCTCAACGGTCAAAA
>JAICLJ010000235.1 GCA_025927575.1 Bryobacteraceae bacterium
CGAGTCGATTGCGCTGCAGCTCGAAAAGCGCGTGGCATTTCGTCGCGCGATGCGCAAGAGCGTCGATTCGGCGCTGCGCTTCGGCTGCAAGGGAATCAAGGTTCGCGTTTCGGGACGTTTGAACGGAGCGGAAATCGCCCGCAGCGAGTGGTATCTGCAAGGGCAGTTGCCGCTGCACACATTGCGCGCCGATGTGGACTATGGTTTCAGCCAAGCCTACACGACCTACGGCGTGATCGGTATCAAGGTTTGGATCTACAAGGGTGAAGTGATCGAGGCCGGTAATCGCAGCCGGAACACGCTCCGGAACGAAGGCGAACCGCGCCGCCGGCGCCGGGATGATCGCCTGGAGCGTAGCGACCGAGACCGGGGCGATCGCCGTCCACCTCAACAGCAGCAGCCTACGGCAGCCGAGGCCACTGGCCCTGTCATTCAGCAGGCACCCGGTGAGTTGCCGAAGCCCGCCGTATCAGCTCCGGTTCTCCCGCCGCTTTCTGCTCCAACGGTTCCGTCGTGGAAGCAGGAGGGTGGAGTAAAGCCGGCTGGTGCGGAGAACACCGGAAGCGAAGAAGGGAAACCGAACGAGTAAGCGCAGGCTTACTTAGGGAAGGAACAGTAACGCTATGTTGATGCCAAAGAAGGTCAAATTCCGGAAGCAGCAGCGCGGCCGCATGACGGGCAAAGCCTGGCGCGGCTCCTCGCTTTCCTTTGGGGACTTCGGGCTCAAGGCGCTCGAGTGCGGCTGGGTGACCAACCGGCAGATTGAAGCGGCCCGTATTGCGATGACGCGCTTCATCAAGCGCGGCGGAAAAGTCTGGATCCGGGTTTTCCCGGACAAGCCGATCACGAAGAAACCGCCAGAAACTCGTATGGGCAAGGGCAAAGGTGCGCCGGAAGCCTGGGTTGCTGTCGTGAAGCCGGGCAAGATGCTCTTTGAAATGGAAGGTGTGCCGGTCTCAGTCGCGACCGAAGCCATGCGGCTTGCATCCATGAAGTTATCGGTTCCGACCAAATTTGTAGCGCGCAATGTGCCCGCTGAGACGGCGAAGGCCGCGGAATAGCGGAGGCAGGAATGAAAGCAGAAAAGATCAGAGGCCTGGATGCGACCGAAGTACAGCGGCAGGAGCAGGATGCTCAGGAGCAGCTGTTCCGGTTGCGCTTCCAGATGGGGATGGGGCAAGCCGAGGGCCTGAAGCGGTATCGAATCCTGAAAAAGGATCGCGCCCGGATGTTGACCGTTCTCAATGAAAAGCGCGCCGCGGGCGAAACACCGCAGGTGACAGCGCCGGCAGGCAAAGCAAAAGCAGGGAAGAAGAGCAAGTAAACAGCGATGGCGGCGACGACAGAAACAACGAAAAAAGACTCGCACAAGAACGAGAAGGTCGGCGAGGTGATCTCGACCAAGATGGCCAAAACGATCGTAGTCGAAGTGACGCGGCGCGTGCCTCATCCGGTCTACAAGCGAATTGTGCAAAAGCGCAAGAAGTTCTATGCGCATGACGAGCAGGGTACGGCAAAAACCGGTGACATTGTGCGGATCATCGAGTGCCGTCCGCTCAGCCGCCTGAAGCGGTGGGAACTGGGAACTGTTCTGCGGCAGGCTGTTCAGGTGAGTGTCGAGCACCCGGCTTTGAAAGAAAGCGCCGACACCCGCGTGAAACAAACGTTAAAGAAAAAGAAGTAACAGAGAGGATGCCCGTACGGCCGGGATCGTGATCGGTCTCGCCGGGCATTCTCTGAAGCAAGGTTTTCAGGGAGAAACGTCATGATTGGGATGCGAACCATGTTGGAGGTCGCCGATAACAGCGGCGCGCGCAAGTTGCAGTGCATCTTGCCCCGCGGCGGCGACCTCGGGCTTCGCGCAGGTTTAGGCGATGTCATTACGGCGAGCGTCAAGGAAGCTGCTCCTGACTCGGCGATCAAGAAGGGTAAGGTCGTTCGTTGCGTAGTGGTCCGTATGCGGAAAGAAACGCGCCGCAAGGACGGAACCTACATCCGCTTTGATTCGAATGCCGCAGTGCTCATCAACGAAGTCGGGGAACCGGTCGGGACACGCGTCTTTGGCCCGGTTGCCCGTGAACTTCGCGATAAGCGCTTTATGAAGATCGTGTCGCTCGCACCGGAGGTGCTCTAGCCATGGCGAAAGTTGCTTATCAGCGCAGACAGGAACGCGGCGAGCGCGAACCCGTTCGGATCAAGCTCCGCAAGGACGATCTGGTTCGGGTCATCGCGGGACGCGATAAAGGCAAGACGGGCAAGGTCCTCGATGTGCACCGGCAAACCGGCAGGGTGACGGTCGAGGGCGTCATGATCGTCAAACGGCACACCAAGCCGAATCCTTCGAAGCAGATTAAGGGCGGAGTGGCCGAAAAGCCGATGCCAATCCACGTCTCGAACGTGATGATCCTGACTCCGGGCGGAGTGCCCACCCGGATCGGATATAAGACGGAGACCCTGGGCAGTGATGTCCGGCGGGTCCGGATCGCTCGCAAGGGCGGCGAAGTTCTGGATAAGAAGTAAGGGCGCGGATTTAGGAACGTAAGAGGGCCGTTTGGAAATCGGCCGGAAATACACGAATGGCACAGAAAACCGATAGCAACGCAGCGGGCGGCGGCGACAAGAAAGCCAAAGGCGCTAAACCAGCAGGGAAGGGCCGTGAAAATGTCGGCTCTGGAGCGGACATTCGACCCGCCGAGGGGCGGCCGAAGAGCGGCGGCGGAAAAGCCAGGCTTCGCGAGCATTACACCAGTAAGGTCATACCGGCACTGCAAAAAGACTTCAACTACAAAAACCCGATGGCCGTGCCGAAGATCGAGAAGGTTGCGATCAATATCGGTCTGGGTGAAGCGACCGGCAACAGCAAGCTGATGGACAGCGCGGTGAATGAGTTGAGCGCCATCGCGGGCCAGAAAGTCGTGGTCACGAAAGCCAAGAAATCGATCGCGGCGTTTAAGCTGCGCGAAGGCATGGCGATCGGCTGCATGGTCACTCTCCGCGGCGATCGGATGTTCGAATTTCTTGACCGCTTGATGAATGTGGCCTTGCCGCGCGTTCGTGACTTCCGCGGGGTTTCGCCCAAATCCTTCGATGGGCGGGGCAACTATACGCTAGGCTTAAAGGATCAGCTGATCTTCCCCGAAATCGATTACAACAAGGTCGACAAGACGAAGGGGATGAATATCAGCATCACCACCACAGCGAAGACGGACGCAGAGGGGCTTGCACTTCTCCGGCACATGGGTATGCCGTTTCGTCAGTAAGGGATTTTGAATGGCAACAACTGCAAAAATCGCTAAGGAAGTAAAGAAGCAGGCGGAAATCGACCGCGCCCGTGCCAAGGGTGGACACGCCGTGTTTGCGGTCCGCTTGCGCAATCGCTGCAAGAATTGCGGCCGGCCGCGCGGGTTTCTGCGCAAGTTCTCTCTCTGCCGTATCTGTTTCCGCAAGTTCGCTCTCGCCGGTGAGATCCCGGGCGTTACCAAGGCGAGCTGGTAACCCATAGACCGAAGGGACGCGAAAGCGTTCTTTTCCCAGAAGTTAGAACCAATGAAAGGTGCTGAAGAGAAGTAATGACAGCAGACCCCATTGCCGACATGCTGACCCGCGTCCGGAATGCGCTGATTGCGCGCCACGCGAAAGTCGACGTACCGGCCTCGAGATTGAAGAATGAAATTGCCCGTATCCTCCGGGAAGAGGGCTACATTCTCAACTACAAGCTGACCGAAGAAGGTTCGAAGCGGTTCATCCGCTTGTACCTGAAGTACATGCCTTCAAACCTGCCGGTCATCTCGCGCATTGAGCGCGTTTCGAGACCCGGATGCCGCGTCTACGTCGGCAGCAAGGACATCCCCCGCATCCTCGGCGGATTGGGAATCAACATTCTCACGACCCCGAAAGGTGTGATGACCGGGAACGCTGCACGCAAAGAAGGCGTGGGCGGCGAAGTTCTCTGTCAGATCTGGTAAGGAATCCATCCATGTCACGAGTAGGAAAAAAGCCCATTCCATTGCCGAAAGGCGTCAAAATCGCCATCGGCAATCAACTGGAAGTGGAAGGGCCGAAAGGCAAGCTGACAGTCCCGATTCCCGCGGGTGTCCGCATTGAACAGAAGGACGGAACCCTCGAGCTCGTTCGTGACAACGATAAGCTCGCGGCGCTGCATGGTCTGACGCGCGCCCTGGCGGCGAACGCGGTGACGGGCGTATCCACCGGATTCACCCGCGAACTGGACATTGTCGGAACCGGATACCGCGCGGACGTGAAGGGCAAGGTTGCGACCTTCTCGCTCGGCTATTCTCACCCGATCGAATTCATTCTTCCGGCCAGTGTCGACATGAAGGTGGACAAACAAACGCACCTTGTCCTGACTGGCCATGATCGGCAGGAATTGGGACACGTCGCAGCCCAGATCCGCGCTCTGCGTCCTCCAGATCCCTATAAGAACAAGGGCGTTCGTTATACCGGCGAAGCTCTGCGTAAGAAGGCCGGCAAGACGGGAGCGGGAGGTAAGTAATGCCCAAAGATTCTAAGAACGAGATCAGGCTGCGCATTCACAAGCGCATCCGGAGCCGTGTGTCGGGAAGCGAATCGCGTCCCCGCCTGGCTGTCTTCCGCAGTGTTAAACACATCTACGCTCAGGTGATTGACGACGCCAAGGGCCACACGCTCGCAGCTGCCGGGTCGAACGAAAAGGACCTGCGCGGCAAAGGCGGCAACGTCGACGGAGCCAAGCTCATCGGGAAGATGGTTGCCGACCGTGCAAAAGAAAAAGGAATCACCCGCGTTGTGTTCGACCGCGGCGGTTATCTTTACCATGGCCGGGTGAAAGCCCTGGCCGACGCAGCCCGAGAAGCAGGATTGGAGTTTTAATCAATGCCATTTAACCCCCCCGCTAAGCGGATCGATACGCACAACCTGAACCTGAAGGAACAGGTGGTCAGCATCAACCGCGTGACGAAGGTCGTCAAGGGCGGTAAGAACATGAGCTTCTCGGCGCTGGTGGTTGTCGGCGATCCGGGCGCGAAAGTGGTTGGTTACGGTACGGGCAAGGCGAAAGAAGTTCCGTCAGCCATCAAGAAGGGCATTGAAGCGGCGAAGAAAAATCTCCGCAAGGTCAATGTTCTCGAGACCACCATCCGGCACCCTGTTCTCGGCCGGTTTGGCAGCGGTCTGGTTCTGCTGAAGCCTGCGCCTCCCGGAACGGGCGTGATTGCCGGCGGACCGGTGCGCGCTGTCATTCAGGCTGTCGGTATCCCCAACGTCCTGACCAAGTCCATCGGCTCTCATAACGCGCACAACGTTGTGAAAGCCACCATTGCGGCCCTCGAGCAACTCTGCGATAAAAATGCGATCGCTGAGATGCGTGGACTCGCGATCGAAAAACTGTAGCGAAAGAAGAACGGCATGGCTGAAGGCAAAATCAAGATCAAGTTAGTGAAGAGCCCCATCTGCACGCCGGAGAAGCACAAAGTGATTGTGCGGTCCCTTGGTCTGCACAAGATCAACCGGGTGGTGGAGCGTCCTGACACTCCATCGTTTCGGGGTATGGTGGCGAAAATACCGCACCTGCTCCAAATCGTAGAAGAATAGTAGAGCGAGAAAGTGAAAGCCGAGTACGCGTGCCGCTACGGCCGCGTGCGCTTTAGGTACAGCAAATGAATCTCAGTAATCTGCGCCCGCCAAAGGGCCAAAAGCAAAAACGTCAACGAATCGGCCAGGGTATGGGATCCGGGCGGGGTAAGTACTCCGGCCGCGGCGCCAAGGGTGCCAAATCCATCTCCGGTTACAGCAAGATGCGCGGCTTTGAAGGCGGCCAGATGCCCCTCCATCGCCGTCTCCCGAAGCGCGGTTTTACCAATATTTTCCGGAAAGAGTACGCCATCATCAACGTAGGCGCTCTCGAGCACCTTGAGGGCGATACGTTCACGCCGGAGTCACTCGTTGCGAGCGGCGTCGTCAAAAAATTGCGTGATGGGCTCAAGATCCTCGGTAGCGGTGAGTTGACGCGCAAGATCACCGTCAAAGCGCACCTCTACTCGAAGTCGGCCCTCGACAAAATCAGCAATGCCGGCGGCAGCGCAGAAACCATTGCGAAGCCGAAGCCGGCTGGGGAAGCGGAAGAGAAACAGAGCTAGGAGAGTAGCCGCGTCATTCATGCGACCGGCCGCTTACTGCCATGACCAAGTTTTTTGAAGCCCTTGCCAACGTATTCCGCATTCCGGATCTCCGGAGGCGGGTTCTGTTTACCTTGGGTCTTTTAGCCGTTTATCGCGTGGGTGCCTACATCCCGACGCCCGGTATCGATACGACCCGGTTCCAGGAGTTCTTTACCCGGAATGCGGCGGGCGGCTTCCTCGGGTACTTCGATCTGTTCAGCGGCGGCATGCTGCGCCGCATGACCATTTTTGCCCTTGGAATTACGCCTTACATCACTGCCTCGATCATTCTCCAGTTGCTCACCGTGGTCGTTCCGACTCTGGACAAGCTGCAGAAAGAAGGCGAACTGGGACGGCGTAAGATCACCCAGTGGACCCGGTACCTCACGGTTATTCTTGCGCTGATACAGTCGTTCGGTATTGCCTTGGCGCTGAAGAATATGGAGGGCGGTTTCGTCCTCAATCCCGGTATCGGCTTCATCCTGC